>DAOOIT010000012.1 GCA_035384565.1 Planctomycetota bacterium
CTCGCCGCCCCCTGTCACGGCGAGCCTGTCGAGCCACCTTTGGAGGGCCTGCCGCCCCATTCTGGTGTCGAGCCTCAACCTCCCGCGGGTTTCGAACCCGCGGGAGGTTCGATGCTGGTACAGGTACGCATAGCCGCCAGTGGTTCGCCAGTGGCTCCGGGGCCTATGGCGGCCGTGCCGTGTGCATGCTGTTGTCTTGAAGACAGTTCAGTCGGTCTGGCTCGACGCAAGGTTCCTCGCGCGGCAGCTCGAAGAATTGTTTGTGGGCGCTCGATGCCTGCTCATGCCTCGCGCGGCACCAGTCGCCAGGACAGGGCATACAGGGCGAACGCGGCGAGCAGGACGAGCCGGAACCCCCACGACACCGCCAGCACCATCGCCAGCACCGCACCCACCACCGAGGCCGCTCCATTCACCCCCCACGCCCACGGCGTCAGCGCGGGCCGCGTCTGGCCCAGGAGCCGCAGCCCGGAGGGGAACGGCATGCCCATGAAGAAGGCCAGGCTCCCCGCGCACGCCGTGGCCGCGAGCGCCCGAACGACGAATGCCTGCCCCGCAAACCAGCTCAGCAGCCAGTCCATTCCGAACCACAGAGCCAGCCCCAGCCCCAGAATCCACAGGAGGGCGCGCATTGCCGCGACTCCGGGCGGCACAGGCGTGCCGCCAGCGCTTCTCCGCCCCGCTGCCAGGCTGCCAAGTCCCGAGAAGACCATGAACGCCGCGAGCACAATCGCCGCCGAGTAGATGGGGCTGGCGAGGAAGAGCGACAGCTTCTGCATCATCGCGATCTCGATGAGCATGTAGGCCACGCCGAGGCAGGCGAAGTAGATGAAGGCGGGGAGAGACCCATGGCGTGTGATGCGTGATGCGTGAGAGGAGGGAGAGCGGAAGAGGAGGGGAAGCATGATGAGGAGGGCGCTGAGGACCAACGCCTGGGCCAGCGTGGCCCAGAGAACGATGTAGCCCCAGTCGGCATAGCGCACCCATTGGCCGCCCAGCGTCTCGCGCAGATGCCGAATGCCGCGCCAGCCCTGCGTGAGGGAATGATACGGCCGGTCGTCGGTTGTGGGGCTGAGCTCGAAGGGTTGACGCCTGATGAACGACGCCCTCTCAGGGGCGCCGAAGAGGCCGAGCAGATGCGGCATCGCCAGGTAGTGGTACGGCTCTGGGATGCGGTTGTAGCCGTTCACCTGGTCCCCGCGCGGCAGCATGCGGCCGGGAGCGAGGATCGCATGGTCAGGCGCGGTGATGAACTCCGGCGTCCAGATCACGTCGAACGACCGCCTGTGGCGGAACGCGCTCACGGCCGTCTCTTGCTCCTCTGAGAAGCGCCCGGGGCTTGCGCAGACGGTTGCGGTGAACCTGCCCCGCAGGGCCACGATGCGCAACGCTGGATGGGGGGCCTCGTGCCCCATCGCCTCGATGAGGGTGGAGAGGATGCGGACGAAATCGTAGTCGGTGTGCGGGTTGCGCAGCCAGCGTGTGACGCACAGGATGCCGTTGGGCGCGAGGTGGTCGAGGTAGGAACGGAATGCCTCGACGGTGTAGAGGTAGCTCTCGTTGAGCGACGCCACGCCTGCGCCTGCCACGCCGAAGGAGTCCACCAGGGGGAGCTGGATGAGGTCGAACTTCTCGCGCGTGCGCGCCAGAAAGCCGCGGGCCTCGGCGATGACCAGCCTGACGCCCGGCTGGCGGTAAAGGTGGCCCGCGAACTCCGCCTGGCTGCCCGTCATGATGTCCGCGATCGTGGGGTCGAGTTCCAGCGCCGTGATGTCGGGGCAGCCGTGGTGGCGGGCGAGCCACACGTCGCCTCCGCCGCCCGCGCCGATGATGAGGGTCTTCGGCTTGTCGAGGAGATGGTAGGGCAGGGCGCTCGTCGTGTAGTTGAAGACCTCGGCCTGCTTCGGTTCGTCGAGTCGGTAGATCGCTGAAGAGGCATCGGCGTCCACCACGATGGCGCGCTGCCGCGGCTGGTCCCCCTGCCAGGCGAGGCTCAGGCCGGGCACGAGGCGGATCATCGAGCCGTCGAGGACATGGATGGTGCCCAGGGGGCTCGTGCGAGTCTCCACCACGTTCGCCCCCATGTCGCGGAACGAGTTGAGAGCCTTGTAGGGCGAGACCTTCATCTCAGGGCGAGCGACGACCGCCAGGCAGGCGCACATCAGGGAACCCGTGACGGCGAGCGCCCACCGTCTCACGTAGATCGCCCATCCGGCGGCAGCCACGGCGAATGCCCCGAGCGGCAGGGCGGAGGGGAAGGCCACGAACATCAGCCCCACGATGCCCACCGAGCCCAGGCCCGAGCCGAGAAGGTTCCAGAAGTACAGGCGGTGCACGCGCTGTGTCTCGCGGGTGAGTGCCAGGCCGATGCAGGTTGCGCCCAGGAGGAACGGCACGAGGAGAATGAGGCACGCGAGCGACAGGTTGGCGAACTGGCGCCAGTCCCAGGCAAGCTGGAAGATGTCGAACGGCACACTCTGTGCGAGGAGGAACGAGGCGGGGATGGCGAGAGCGAACGCCAGCGCGAGGGCCGACAGGCTTCGCTCGAATCGGCGGCGGAGGCGTTCGCCCCACAGCGCCAGCAGCGTGCCGCTGGCCCCGAAGCCCAGCAGCGCCGTGCTCACGACCAGGTAGGCGAAGTGGTGGCCGAGCGCCACCGACAGCGCGCGCATCAGCGCCACCTCGTAGGCGAGGATGGCGGCGGAGACCGTGGCGATGAGGATGGCTAAGCGCACGGCGGAATCCACAGAGAGGCGTCTCTCCTATCCCTCTTCTTACGCATCACGTATCACGCATCTCAGATTCCTCGCGTCATCTCACCTCTCTCGTCAGCGGCACGAAGGCCACGCCCATCAGGCTCTCCGTCCGCACCTTGCCCTCGGCGTCCTTCGTTACGAGCACGAGGTCCTGGAAAAGGCCCGGGGGCCCGACGGGGATGCACATGCGGCCGCCCGGCTTGAGCTGCTTGAGCAGCGGCGGCGGCACGCTGCCCGCGGCGCAGGTGACGATGATGGCATCGAACGGCCCCTTCTCCTCCCAGCCGAAGTAGCCGTCGGCCACTTTGACCTCAACGGTCTTGTAGCCCAGGCGCTTCAGGCGCGCCGCCGCTTCCTCGCCGAGGGCCTTGATGATCTCGATGGTATAGACGTGCGGCGTCAGTTCGGCCAGCACGGCGGCCTGGTAGCCGGAGCCCGTGCCGATCTCGAGCACTCTATCGCCGGCCTTGAGCGCCAGCGCCTGGGTCATGTAGCCCACAATGTAGGGCTGTGAAATGGTCTGGCCGTGGCCGATGGGCAGCGGGTTGTCGTCGTAGGCGCGGTGCTGGAGGGGCTGGGGCACGAACTCGTGGCGTGGCACCTTGCGCATGGCCTCGAGCACCGCGGCGCTCGACACGTCGCGGCGCTCGAGCTGGAGGCGCACCATGTCCGCTCTCTCCTCGGCCCTGGGGGCAGGCTGGGGAGGAGCGGGGTCTAGCCGCTCCTTGGGGGGGGGCGGGGCGGGTCGGATGGGCGGCCCCGCGGCCGGCGCGGCCGGGCGGCCCACGAGCAGTGCCGCCGCGGCTGCAAGCCCAATCGCCGCAAGTACAAACGCTGCCTGGGCGCGCATCGTGCATCCTCCGGTCCCAGGCTAGCCCGGCCGGGCGGGGATGTCAAGCGCGCGCCCGCAGGAAAAATTCCGGTTGACAAGCGCCATGCAGGGCAGTAGAATCATAGGTCTCTATCGAAGCCTTGTGCTCGGGGCACTGGGAATCGCCATTCCGCCCCGATCCGGCCCGCGCGGAGGAGAATCGCGACGATGAACAAGCAGGAGCTGGCCTTCTACAAGAAGCTGCTGCTCGAGCGGCGCAGCATGCTGGCGGGTGACGTGAACCACTTGGAGGAGGGCGCCCTGCGCAAGTCGAAGGACGATGCGGCCACGCTCGATATCTCGAACTTCGCGGACCTGGGCAGCGACAATTTCGAGCAGGACTTCATGATCGGCCTGATCGAGAACTCCGAGGAGACCCTGCGCGAGATTGACGCGGCGCTCGATCGGATCGACCGGAATACGTTCGGCCTCTGCGAGGAGTCGGGGCACCCGATCGGCAAGGACCGCCTCAAGGTCATCCCCTGGGCCAGACTGTGCATCGAATGCCAGCGCAAGGCTGAGCAAGAGACCAAGGAATAATGCGGACCGGGCACATCTTCGGCCTCACAGCCGCCTTGGGCCTCGTCGCGGACCTCGTCTCGAAACACTACGTCTTCGCCTTCCTGAGCCAGCTTGCGCCGGATGCCCACGGGCGGCTCCGCTACCCGGTGCTCGAGCCGTGGCTCGTGCTCCAGCTCGAGCGGAACACGGGCGGCGTGTTCGGCGTGCTGCGCGGCAAAGGCTACGTGTTCGCCGTTCTCGCGGTGGCCGCTCTGGGCGTGGTGGCCTGGATGTTGCGCAAGGCCGGGCCCGACCAGCGGCTGCTGCCGCTTGCCTTGGGCCTGGTAGCCGCCGGCGCCGTGGGCAACCTGGTGGACCGCCTCTGGTTCGGCCACGTGCGCGACTTCCTCTACGTGGAAATCATCAACTGGCCGGCCTTCAACGTCGCGGACGCGTGCATCTGCGTGGCCGCGGGCCTGCTTGTGCTTGAGATCTACCGGGCCGAGGCCCGCGAGCGGCGGGAGGGCGCAGCCCGAGGCGGAGGCAAGCGGTGACGGCCCGCGGCTGCCGCTTCAGCGGATCAGGCGAGCGTTCGCCCAGTCCACGTGATCGCAGATGTCGAAGTCCCCGCCGAAGTCCACCACCAGCGTGAGGCGGGCGGCCCCGGTCACGTCGAGAGCGACGGGAACAGGCTGGTCTCGGCCCGTGAGGCCCTTGCGCTCGAACCTTGTGACACCGTCCACCTGGACCGCGACGTCCACGTTCCCCTTCTCGCCCACCTCGTCGTCAATGCCCACGGTGGCCAGGAAGCGGCGGTAGGTGCCGCCCAGGGTGTAGGTGAGCACGCAGCGCGAGTGCACGCCGAGGCCTTTGCGGAAGGTCTGCCCGCCCAGGCGCAGAGGGTTGCCATCCACGCTGCGGTCGCGGCGGTAGCTCCACACGAGGTCGAAGTAGGGCGTCTCCCGGACCGCGCTCGGCTCGAGATCCGAGAGATACGCCAGGCGCCCGCCGCGGAACTCCAGATGGAGCAGCCGGTCCACGCGGAGCGCCAGAGTCGGGCCGAATGCGGCCTGGAGCTCCAGGTGGCCGGCCTTGAGGCCCTTGAGTTGACCGGACACCGTGGTGCCGTCGTCGGCGCTGGCGATGGCCACCACGCCGTCGGCCGGGCCGGGCGACGGCGCCGCGTGGGTGGCCAGGGCGACCGCCGTGAGGCGGTCGAAGGCCACCTCGAGGTCGCCGAGAAGGGCGGAGCGGAACTTGATGCCCGTTGCGCCCAGCGATTCGAGGGTGCCCTCGACAGTCTCGCCGTTGCGCAGGAGCAGGCGGTCGAGCTTCTCGGCCGCCTGGAACGGTTGGCCAGGTTGGGGGCCGGGCAACTCGATGCGCGCGATGGCGGGGAGGGGACACTCCGCGACGCCGAACGCCCCCGTGCGGAGCGTCACGGCGCGGCTGGTGCCCCCCTCGACGGCTCCGCGGAGCGTGTCGCCGTTGCGCAGCGTGATCGCGGCCGTGCCGGCTTCGGGGAGGGGCTGGCCCCTGCGAAACTCCAGGGCGAGGAGATCAGCGCAGGCGAGCTGCCGCGGCTCATTGCCCACCTTGAGTTCGACTGCTGGCGTGGCATGGACGCCCAGGAGGATCCCCTCGACGACCTGATCGTCTACGGTCACTGCGCGCACGGCCGCCCGCGGCGGCGCGGCTCCGGCCGAGGCGGCTACCGCCTGGGAAGTGGCCGTGAGCAGGAGGCATAATCGGACCAGCATCGGGCTATTCCTCCGGCGGATGTTCCGTCGGTTCATCGTCCTTGGCCGGCGGTTCGGCCGCAGGGGGCTTGAGGGCGAAGGCGCGATACTCGGGGATCTCCTTGGGGTCCACGTTCGGGAACGGCTTGAGGGCCTCGAGAATGGCGCGCTGGAGTTGCGTGTCCTCCTCGCAGTCGCAGGCGAACTCGGCGCCCCGGTCGTCGGCCACCACGATGCGGAGCCAGGCGCGCAGCAGGCGGCGCGCCTTGTCGCGACTGACGCCGTTGCCGAGTTCCTTGTACCAGGCGTCGAAGCCGGGATAGGCCGCCGGGTCCAGACCGTCGAAGTCGGCCAGTCGGCTCAAGGTCTCCTTGTGCTGGGCGAAGTGGGTGGCCGTGTAGCGGTGGAAGGCGCCGGTCTCGCGCAAGTGCTCGAACTCCTTGGCCGTGTAAGGCGCCTGGTAGGCCACGCGGATGTCGGGCTCCACGCCTTTGCCGTGGATGCTGCGGCCGCTGGGCAGGAAATACTTGGCCACGGTGAGCTTGAGCCCGCTCTGGCCCGCGGTGGCCTGGAGCGGGAAGAGTTTCTGCACGCTGCCCTTGCCGTAGGTCTTCTGCCCGACGAGGATCGCGCGCTTGTGGTCCTGGAGCGCGCCGGCCACGATCTCCGATGCGCTGGCGCTGCCGCCGTTCACCAGCACCACGATGGGATAGTCGGGATGGGTGGTCGGGTCCTTCGTGCGGAACTCCTCGCGCGGCGCCACACGCTTGTTGCGGCCCTCGGTGTAGACGATCAGCTTGTCGTCCTTGAGGAACTGGTCGCTGATCTCCACGGCGCTCTGAAGCTGGCCGCCGGGGTTGTTGCGCAGGTCGAGGATGAGGGCCACGATGCCGTCGCGCTCCAGCGCGGCGAGCGCCTTGTCGAGGTCGCGCGAGGTCATCTCGCTGAACACGGTCAGGCGAACATAGCCCACCTTGCCCGGCAGAACGCGGGAGCTCACGCTCGGCACGTCAATGTCGGCGCGGGTGACCTTGAGCTTGCGCTTCTCGGCGGACCCTGGGCTGGTGACGGTGATCTCGACTTCGGACCCCGGTTTGCCGCGCAGGAGGCCGACGATGTCGTCGGCCTGCTTGCCCGTAGTGGGCTGCCCCTCGACCTCGAGGATGCGGTCGTAGGAACGCACGCCTGCCTTGTAAGCAGGGCCGTTGTAGCTGGGGCGCACCACCGTGAAGAGCGGCGTGTCGGCAGCGTCGAAATGCTTGAGGAACTGCACCACGGCCCCGATGCCGCCGTAGTGGCCCGAGATATGCTCGCGGAACTTCTTCCAGTCCTCCTCGTCGAAGTAGGCGCTGTGCCGGTCAGGGTGAGGGCCGGCTTGGACCGCGCTGACCATGCCCCTGGCCGCCGAATTGACGAGGATATGGTCGGGGAGCGGCTCCTCGACGTGGAACATCTGGATGCGGCCCTTGACCTCTTCGAGGAGCTTGTCGTTGAGCGAACCCTCGCGGCTCTTGGGCCGCAGGAGGAGGGCGCGGAGGCTGCGATTCTGGAGCAGCACACGGGCCAGGCGCCCCGTGGGCGTCGGCTCGGCCTCCATCGCCTTCAGAATGCCCTCGACCGGTTCCGCGAAGTCGTCAATCTCGGCGAGCACGAGGGCGCAGTCGCGCCGCACCCCCTCGTCTTTCGCGGACGCGAGGAGGCGCCGCAAGGCCGCGTTGGCCTTCTTGAGGCTCTCGTCGGTTGTGGCGGTGAAATACAAGGCTCGGGCCACGGCGCGGGCCACTTCGGGCGCGAGCGACGCGTCGTCGGCCAGCCGATACAGCTCGCGCTCGGTGACGGGCAGGTCCCGCGCCGGCTCCTCGCCGAGAATCGTGGCCGCCGCCACGGCCAGCTCGGGCGCACGCTTCGCCTCGATCAGGGCCACAAGGGGGCGCACGGTGTCCTGAGCGCTCCCCAGCTCGCAGAGGGCCTTAGCCAGGGCCACCTGCGCCGGCGGCTGGGCCTTGGCGAGCTGGTCCTTGAGGAACGGCACTGCATCGGCCCCGAGCTGCGTGAGCTCGCGCTGGGCCGTGAACAGTTCCTCGATGCTGGCCCGCTTCAGGCGCGAGACGATCGCATCCACCTGCTTCTGGAGGTCGGCCTCTGCCGCCGCGGCCAGCGGCAGGAGACACAGGGCGACGATCAGGCTCACGGCAAGGCATGGGCGACGCATCGAACTACTTCTCCTTGGACAGACGGATGCGGTGGACGCGCACGGCGTCGTCCCGCGGGGCGACGGGGGGCGTCCAGAGGGGGGCCGGGCCGGCCGGGCGCCCGGTAAGCACCACATCGCCGAAGTAGGCCGGGGTGAAGCCCCGGACCATCAGCGCACGGTCACGATCGAGAATCATCCCCGGAGTGAGCGAAATGCACTTCACGGCGCGGTCGCCGTCGTCGTCGGTCACGGTGACGTTGAAGCCGAAGCGGAGACCAGGCTTGGGGTCCTCGATGCCCAGGTAGTCCCACGGAAGGGCCACCTCATAGACGGCGCCCGAGTTGTCCTCTTTCAGGCGCACGCGGTATTCGCCGCTGGGCTCGTCCTCGCCCTCGTCGTCGCGGCGCTCGTCCTTGCGCGTCAGCGCCAGCGTGAGCAGCAAGTCCCTGCTCGTGAAGCGGTAGCCGTAGCCGCCGTCGTTCTCGCAGTCCACCGAGATGATCAGCCCGTCGCCTATCCAGGTCTCTCCCTGGCTCGTGTACGTGCGGTGCACGTCGTCGGTCACGTCAACGGCGAAGTAGAAATAGCGGGCGTCCCAGCCCGTGTAGACGACGGCGGAGAGGTCGCTGGGCGAGCGCCAGCGGGCCTCCGAGATGGGGATGCCCTGCACCTCGTCAATGGCGGTCGGGTCGTCGAGGCGCGCCGCCAGGTCCGCGCGCCAGGGCTCGTCAATGGCGCCGTCAATGTTGGGCGGCACGGCCATGTGGGCGGCCTCGAACGTCGCCGGCGAGCGCGCGGCAAGGGACTCGCGGAGCGAGTTGAGCTGGTCCTTCAGCGTGGCGTAGTCGGAGGCGGAGAGCGCTTCGCTTGCGCACGCTCGGGCGAGCATGGCGATGGCGTGCCTCTCGTCGCCCCGCTGGTAAAGGGCCGTTGCAAGCGAGGCCAGAGCCGCCAGGTCGCCCGCCTCGGCCCTGGGGCCCAGGGCAGCGATGCGCTGGTCCAGCGCCTCGCGCTGCGAGGAGCCGAAGGCGAAGACCCCCCGGTCGGTGGCGAGCACGAGCAGGTCCTCGGCTAGTGCCGTGGAGAGTTCGCTGGCGCCCCTGGGCGACGCGTCGCCGAGGATGCGGCCCGTGGCGGCATCCAGGAGGAAGGCGGTGCGCTGGCCCGCATGGCGCCCTGCGATGGCCACGAAGCGGTCTCCGACCGCCAGGGGCGATGGCTGCGCGACAGGCAACGGAGCCGCGCGCCAACGCTCGGCCAGGTTGCCCGGTTCCAATGCGCGGACGACCAACGCATTGTCGGTGTCGCGTTCCGCCACGTAGAGGGCGGCGGGCGTCAGCGCCGCATCGGTCAGCGAGCCGCCGAGCACGGTGCGGCGGCGGTGCACCTTGCCCGTGTCGGCCAGCAGCGAGACGATCTGCGCGTTGTGCAGGAAGCTGTCGGGCACGGCATAGGCGAAGCGGCCATCGTCGCTCGCCAGGATGCGGTTGATGCTGAAATCGAGGTGGGATTCCCACAGGCTCTTGCCCGCCCCCAGATCGAGTGCGTGCACCGTGTGGTCGTCCACGACCACGTACAGCCTGCCTAGGGCCGGAACCCAGGCCGGGCGGTCGGTGAGCCTGGGCAGGCGGAAGGCGGCCTCGTCGCGGCGGAACCCGATGGTAAGGTCGGGCGTCCCATCCTGCTCCTTCACGCCGATGACGGCGGCGGGGCTTTCGGCGCAGGCCCAGACCCGCCCGTTGTGAACGAAGAGCCCCCTGGCGAGCAGCACCCGGGTGTCGAGCTGGCGGCTCCACGCTTTCCGGCCGTCGGCCAGGGCGAAGGCTCCCACTTGGCCGCCCGCGAGGCCCGCGTAGAGCGTCTGGCGCCCTGCCGCCAGGGCCACCACGCGGCGGTGCTCGGCCCGTCGGCGGGGCAGGGGCCTCCAGGGCGCTTCTTCCTCGGGATCGAGCCCTGGGGCGGGCGGTGGCCTGGGGGCCACCTTGGGCTCGGGCGGGGCCTCCGCGATGGTCTCCGCGAGCGCCACTGTCCAGCGCTCCATCCCTGTGGCAGGGTCCAGCGCCCGCAACTGATCGAAGGCCGCAAGGATGAATTGGCCGCCCGCGAAAAGGGCGAGCCCATTCCAGTCATCCACCTCGCGCTGCCACACGAGCTGGCCTGTGTCGGCTCGGCGGCACTCGACGGCGTCGTAGGGTGTCGTGCGCTCGAAGCTGCGCCGCCCTGTGGCGAAGTAGATCAGCCCTGGAGGAGCGCCGGGCAGGGAGAGCACTTGCAGCCGCTGGTGTGCGATGCGCGTCTGGACCTGCCAGCGAGGCGACATGGGCTGCCCCGTCCCTGCGTCGCGGGAGAGCTCGGCGAACTTGGCTTCGAGGGCCGCCCGGGCCTCGGAGGCCGCGTCGGCGGGCATCGCTTGTGCGAGCGAGGCGAGGTGCGGCGCAAGGGCCTTGGCATTCGGCCTCGCGAGCAGGCGGAGCATGGCCTGCTCCGCCGCCGCACTGTTCGGAAACGTGCGGACGACCGCCTCGAGCGCCGCCTCGGTCTCCGCCTCAGCGAGCTGCTTCGCCGCGGCCGTCTCGATGGCTCGGTAGGGCGCGCGCCCCTGAGTGCGAATCATTCGGGCGATCTCCCCCGCCGCGAGGGCCTGCGCCGCAACGGTCAAGCCGCCTTCGATGCGGCATGGCGTCGCGCCGAACTCTGCGATGGTTCTGTGGTAAGCGGCAATGGCTTCCGCAGGGCGCCGCCGCTCCTCGTGGCGGCATGCGAGCGCGAGAAGGGCCGCCACGCCCCCTTGTGGTGTGTCGGCAAGCGTCGCGGACTTCGCGAGGGCGGTGTCGTCTCCCTGCTCACCCAACGCGCGCCAGGCCGCAAACAGGGCCTGACGGGCACGGCGCGCACTATCCTGGTCCTTTCGGGCGTCCGCGAGGCGATGGGCATTCTCAAGAAGTGGAATGGCCGCTTGCCATTCCCCGCGCTCCAGTTCGTGGAGTCCCGCAATGAGCGGCAGCAAGGGATCATTCGGGTCCTTATCGCGTCGTGGGGCGAGAGCGGCCAGGGTCCCTGCCCAGTCGCTGTAGGCGCAGAGGCGATCGCGGGTGGCCACGAGGAGCGCATGCTCCCCGACCGTCACGTTTCCGGGCGCCTCTCCCGGCTGCCAGAGACGCGCGGTGGCCAGCGTGCCGTCGGGGGTCTGGACCGCGAGGAGCGCCTTGCCCGTGGGAACATAGAGGCGCCCGCGGCACAGAGCGGGCCACGCAGCCGCCGCGCCGGGCAACTCGATCTCCCACAGGCGCCGTCCCGTGAGCGCATCCAGGGCGGCCACGTGGCTCCCCACGGCGAAGGCGATGGCCTCGTCAACGCCGAGCAGATACCGGGCCCCCTGTCGCGGAGCCGACCAGGCAAGAGAGCCGCTCACCGCATCCAAGGCCAGGACGCTGGAAGCGTCCTGGGGCGCCAGAAGCACCATGCCCGTGGAGACAATGGGGGGGATGTTGGTCCAGCGCTCGTTGCGTTCGAGGACGCTGCGCCGCAGGTGCGTAGGGAACGAGGCGTAGCGATGCACCCAGCGGAGCGCCCCTGTAGCTGCGTCCACAGCGGCCACGGCGCCGAGGTTGGTGGCGTAGTAGACGGTGCCGCCCGATACAGCCGGCGGGGCCGGTGTTGCCCCCATGCCGAGAAACGCCGGGATGCTGCGGGAGCAGGCGAACGTGCGCCAGAGTTCCTGCCCCGTCGCGGCGTCGAGAGCAACCAGGCTGGCTCGAGCCTCCTCCCCCAGGTGGGTGATGCCGACGTACACCCTTGCCCCAGCCACCACGGGCGGGGTCAGGAGGAGGGTGCTCTTTGCCCCCAGGGACTTGCCCGGCCTCCCCTTCGCCTTGCGTGGGGCATCTTTCTCCTCGGGTCCCCTCTGGGGGGGCTCCTCCGCGGGTTTCTCCTCGGGGGCTGGCTCGCGCCTCTCGTGAGCGAACATCTTGCGCCAGAGCAGGCGGCCAGTGGCCTCGTCGAACGCGGCAAGGCCCTGGGCCATGCGAACGAATGCCCGCCCGTCCGAGCACGCAACAGCGTGCAGTGTCTCGTCGAGGATGGGGGCTGGACCGTGCTCAGGTGCGTCGGGGAACAGCCAGGCGGGGGTTCCGGTCTCGAGATTCAATGCGTACACGCCGTCATGGTCCGCCAGGAATGCTCGGGGGCCCCGCACAGTTGCAATCATAGGCATGGCAATGGGATAGGGAGACTCGCCCGTGTCAGGGCTCTGGCTCCACGCGGCGGCGTGGGGGAGGGGGAAGCGCCAGGCCAACCCGCCCACATCCTCGAACCCAGCCGCCACCCTGGCGTGCGTGGCGTCCCCGCCCAACGCCGGCCACGAACCCAGCGGCGGCAAAGTAGGCGGCGTGACTTCGCGGCCAAGGAACGCGGCGACCGCGAGGTCCTCGCCAGCCACGCGAAGCATCTTCGCCGCGTACTGCGCGCGGAGGCGCTCGGCGATGGCCAGCGCCGCCCCCGTGTGGCCCAGCATCTTGTGGCAGACCCACATGCGGGCGAGAACCGAATGGAGGGGCACACTGGGCTCGGCGCACGCGTCCAGCAAGCGCCCCCAAGCCGACAGGGCGCCTACGAAGTCTGCACGCTCGAAGGCCAGCGACCCGAGGGCCATCAATGCGTCGTCGCCCCACGAACTCGCAAGGTAGCGCAGGGCGACGGTCTCAAGCACCGAGACATCCCGCGCAGTCACGCCGCGGTCAAGCAGGGCTTTGGCGGGGGTGTCGTAGGCTTGGCGATAGGTCTCGAGCGCGGGGCGGGGAAGCTTGGCGAGTTCGAGGGCGGCGGCCTGCTGGACCGTCAGGTACACGGCGGGGCTGGTCTGCGACGCCACGAGGGGCTGCGCCCCCGCCTTACCTGCGTAATCAGCGACGCGCTGGTACGCCTCTACCGCCGCGCGCCAGTTGCCTGTGCGGGCCTCGGCGCGGGCCGTGGCGAGGAGCTTCTCGGCGTCGCGATCGGCCTCGAGGTAGAGCGACGTGTCGTCGCTCGGCGGCCGGGTCTCGGCAGCGTAGGAGTCGAGGCTGCTGAGAGCCAGGCAAACGCCGCTAATGGCGGAAAATGTCCTCCGCAGCACAACTTCATCCTCAGTAGCCGAGGGGGAGTACAGCGGAACAGCTTGCATTCCCGCTTGGAGTATACCATAATCATGAAGCGGCAATCAACTGTTTTCACCGCAGGATGGGGAGCTGCCCAAACTCGGGGAGGAGCGACAGAACTTCAACGAAACACCCCTTGACACAGCCTGGGTCGGGGGTATACTAACAATGAGCGGGTGCAGACACCAAGTCAGCGAGACTCAGCGACTTAGGGCAATCTATGGCGAGACGAGTGATGAACTTGGCTGGTGCCCTTCTGTCGAGCGAGCGCGCCCAGGTCACGGTGGAGTACGCGCTGGTGGTGTCGGTGGTGGCGGCCCTGCTGATGGGCGTTTCAGCCATGGTAGTCAGCGGGCTGTCGAACCACTACAGGGAGATAACGTCCGTGGTGTGCCTGCCGCTGCCGTAGGTGGCGGGCCCTTTTTCAAGGAGGTCGAGTATGGGCTTTGGGCGTTGGCGTAGGCGGGGCCAGTCCACGACAGAATACATTCTGATCGTGGTGCTGGTTGCGGTGCTGTCGATCGGAATCATCACCGTCTTCGGCAACCAGATCCGCGACCTGTTCAGGGTCTCGACTGAGCGCCTGGGCGGTGACGACAGCTCGACGCTGGATTCCGGGATCACCGACAGCGCGCAGGGGCAAGTCAGAAAAGGCCTCCCCGATCTCAAGGACAGTGGGCCGTAGCACAGGGTGCGGCGCCACGAGCTTCCGGCGAGGCTGCTGCGCAGAGCGCGTGTCCGCCTCGCCTCACAGGCTGAGTCTACAGCCGGTTCCCGGCGGCGCTCCGACGTCGCCGGGAGCCGAAGCTGAGGGCGGCGGCAACCGCACTGTGTGGGTGCCTTGCAGGAAGCGAACACCGTGCTGAGCACCCTGGACGCGGCGCGTGAGATTCTGCTGTTGGCGGTCCTCGTGATTGCCGCATATACGGATCTCGCGTGGGGGAAGGTGTACAACTGGGCGACGCTGCCGGCGATTGCTGCCGGCCTGATGCTGGGCTACATCCTGGGCGGGGTGGGCAGCCTGGCGCAGACGGTGCCGAGCGCTGCGGCAGCAGCGGCGACGGGCGAGTCAACGAGGGGCTTCTGCCTGCTCGACAGCGTGTTGGGGATCGTGCTGGCGGGCGGCATCTTCGGGGTGTTCTTTCTCTATGGGGCGTTCGGGGCCGCCGATGTGAAGCTGGCCTGCGCGATCGGCGCCCTGAAGGGCTGGTACTTCGCGGTGCTGGCCATTGGCGCGTCGGCGCTGGTCGGCGGAGTGCTGGCGCTGGGCGTGCTGATCTGGAAGGGGCAGCTCCGCAGGGGGCTGCGGGACTCCTTGGCCGCGGTGCTGCGGCCCGGGAAGTTCGCGCGGCGCCAGCAGGAGCAGACCCCGGCGCGGCTCACCGTGCCCTACTGCTTCGCGATCAGCGTGGGCACGTTGTGGGTGTGGCTGGCGAGGGCCGGTGTGTTCTGAGAGGGGCGACAGGAGCAACGGGCGCCGAGGCGGGTGAGGCTGCCGAGCGCCGGCAACCATGTGTATCCTTCGCGACCAGCGCGGCCAGGTGATGGTCGAAACGGCCATCGCGTTCCCAATCCAGATGCTGATGACGCTCGCCGTCATGCAGTTCTGCCTCCTGGCGGTGGGCAAACAGGTGGTGAATTACGCCGCGCACGCGGCCGCCCGGGCTGCTCTGGTAGGCGACGACCCGCAGCGCGCCGCCGAGATCGTGTGCAGCCCCATCGCCGGCTCGAACTGCACGGGGGGCAGCGCGACCCCGATCTTCATGCCCGGTTGGGGCAACCTCCCGAAGTCCATCCAGTCCCAACTCAAAACGACCACGAGCGTGCTCAATCCCCTGGACGACGGGGACAAGATGGTCAGCGTGGAGGTGCAGCATGAGTTCGAGCTCATCCTCCCGTTCATCAGTGCGACGCCGTTCCCGAACTGGCATCCGATCTGGGGCAAGATTGTGAAGCTCGGCCCGCGCGGGGTCGTCCACAAGGTGCTCACGCAGACCGTCAGCATCCCGCAACCCTGGGATGGCGACCTCGTGGGTGTGAGGGGGCATGAGATCATCCCCGACGTAACGTCGGACGGAAGCGGCAGCCCATAGGGCGCGCGGGAGTTCATCGTCGGAACCGAGGCCCGTAGCTGGAAGGCGACAGGCATGCGACTCACGCTCAAGAAGCTGGCGTCGGACGAGCGGGGCCAGGCGCTGGTATTCGGCGCCTTGACTCTCTTCATGGTGGCGGCGTCGGTGATCTTTGTCGCCGACTCCGGCATGGTCACCAGCACCCGGATCCAGGTGCAGAACGCCGCCGACGAGTGCGCGTACGCCGGCTGCCTCTACGAGGCCAACGTCATCAGCTCCATCGCCTATCTGAACGAAGCCATGGCCTATCTCTACTATGATGGAGTCCGTTATGCGGCCAATACCACCATGTTGGGGGTGCTGGCCGGGCTGAAGCGCTGGGGGCCCCCGTTCCCCAGCGACGACCTGGTCTACAAGGACGGTCCCGACAACCCCTTCGGCGACGCCGACCCGCCCGACTACACGGGCGACGTGGTGGCGCACTACGACGCCGCCTATGCGCGCGCCAAGGAGTGGATCCCGCAGATCGAGCAGACGCTCAACATGTTCGCCCGCTGGGAGTGGGGCATGGCGCTCGCCTGCGCCGAGCTCGTGAAGATGGAGATCCATCGCACGGCCCTCAAGCACAACATCGAGGCCGTGGCTATCTATCCGGATGTGGACTTCTTCCCGGGGAATGGCGTGCAGTTCGACCTTCACATCCTCAAGCTCATGGAGGGCGGTGAGCACGTCGGCTGGCGCGTCTGGACCGACGACCCGCCCTTCTACGCCGAGGCGCGCAAGCTCGGCCCCTTCCATTGGCTCATCACCAACACCGACCGCAAGACCTATGAGATTCAGCGGATCAGCGACACCACCTACCGCGTCAAGAGCGACGATCAGGACGTCACGGTCGAGCGGATCAACGACCGGCACATCAAGCTCAAGCTCATCCAGCAGGACAACACCGGCACCACGCAGACGAACGTGGACGCCCAGTACCTCCAGGGCCTCGGCTGGGCCGTGGCGATGAGCAGCGACGACTACTCGGTGAGCTACGTGCCGATGACCAACGGCGGCTTCCAGATCAGCGTCACGAACAATAAGACGGGGCAAAGCGGCTCCGCAGGCGTCCGCCGCGACCCGGCCACCGGCAACCTCCAGCAGTGGAACGGCTCGCAGTGGAACGATGTGCCCGGCCAGAACGACACCGTCACCGTTGGCGGAGTGCGCATCCCGGTCCAGGTTGATACCCGCATCAACCTCGGCCAGAACACCTGGTTCAACATCCCCAACGAATTGCATCTCAAAGACATCACGTACCTGATCCCCAACGTCTTCCAGATGCAGAACATCTGGGTCACGCTGCTCCAAGACAGTTGTCGGATTGATGCATTCATAGACATCCGCACGCCCGGCGGCAGCCGGCGCCTGCGCTTCACCATCGAGGAGAACGACCCCGAGTTCCTCACCGTCTACGGCCTCATGGGCATCAACTACCGAGTGCCCGGCAACACGACCTGCAAATGGTTCGCCAGCGCCGACGGCGACGAGCGCGACCGCATGTGCCGCGACTGCCAGCTCCTCGAGCGCCGTTGCGACACCCCCGAGAGCGAAGAGACCGAATGGACCTATCAGTACCGCCTCGGGAAGCCGTACTTCATCAAGGAGGACCTGCGCCGGTTCGCTCACCATGCCCTGTGTGACCGCGACCCGTGGGCCCGCGCCAACAACTTCACCTATCCCCAGTGGACCGAGTGGTACGACGTCGCTCAGGGCGCGCCCAATGGCACCGACTACTACCAGACCCGGCCCCAGTGGGGCGCCCCGGCCAACTACGACTTCGACGGCGACGGGCGGAACGACTCGGTGCGCATCTACGCCTCCGACCACGGCGCCCTCACCCGCGATGACACACGCTCCTTCGACCCGTGGTACCAGCAGGTCAAGCCCTGGCAACTCCGCGACGTGGCCGAAGCGTCCCTGCGCTATGCGCCCCCCATCCGCCTGAGCGAGGACTTCTTCTACTATGCCCTCACCGTGGGCTGCTGGAAGAGCCGCTTCGACCGCCAGAGCACCCCGCTCACACTCTTCCGGAACCCCCCTTGGGGTTACATTGGCGTGGCCAGCGCACGGGCAGGATTCCTCGAACTCCGCAGCGACGACACCGACCCCGCGCCCCATTACCGGTTCACCTGGAAGTGGCCCAGCCAGGTCGAGGACTTCGTGAACGCGGGCTACGAGAACCTCTACGAGCCGGTCTGGACCTCTCATCTGTGGCCGATCAGCGACGCCATCCGCAGCGAGCACCTCGATGCCTACGTGGACAACCAGACGGGTCTCTCGTATCTCCTCTATGGCCTCATGCACACCCACTGGTACGAGCCGCGGCGACCCGACCAACTCGGCGAAGAGCCGCGTCTGCGCACCGACGTGAACCACGCACTCGGGCAGATGAACCTCAACACCGACGACCCCCGCATCGGAGAAGTGACCAAGCACTGACCGATGGCGGGCTGGTGACTGCGGGGCTTGAACCAAGGGGCGAGTGAACCAGGGCAAGGATTAGGTGCCAACCGATGAGAACGCGGCTCCTGAGGAATCTGCAACCGCCGACCCGCACTCGGCAGAAATGCCGCGGTGCCATGGCAGCCGAGCTCGCCGTCCTCACTGCCTTCGTCTACGTGCCGCTCATCTTCGGCTCCATCTATGTCGGCTGGCTCGCCACGGCGCGCCAGCGCGTTCACGAGGGCAATCACTACAGCCTGTGGGCCGAGGGCGACCAGAGCGAGGACTTCCCCACGCGGGGCGAGGTCCACGGGGTCGGCTTCCGCGAGTTCCCGGGCCAGGTCCGAGTGCAGGAGACCGATCCTCTCGATGCCGACGTGCCCGGTCCGCACGAGATCCGCGACCTCTTCGAGGAGTTCACGAAACTTCAGCACTACCGCAACGTGTCGGCCCACGGGAGCTTCTACCTGGACGGCAGCACGGTGCGGTACCGCGAGAGCGTGCGGGTGGATGAAGGCTACCGCATGCGCCCTGAGGGGCAGCTCGTCGAGGCGTGGAAGCTGCTCGACGACCAAATCCCGGAGCGCATCACCGACCAACTCATCGAGTACATGCGTCGCCGCCAGGCCCACACGAACTACCAGCACATGTGGTTCCACGACAAGGACAAGGTCGTGGCCGGGGACGGCAAAGTGGCGGGATGGAACCTCGAGATCCCCAACGACGCGAAGGCGACGAAGGACGAGTGGAGCCCCGTCGCTGCCGTGCGCTGGACCAAGAAGCGCGAGGCCCGCGACCAGTCGCCCCCGGGCGCCCGGGAGCGGAGCGAGGTGGGCATCTCGAACAGTCTGCCCGTGGTCGAACCTGACTACGATGTCTGGCATCCCTGCGAGGGCTGGAAGGCGCAATCCGGCCCGCCGCCGGGCGGCAATACGCCCTGAGGTCTACACGGAGCCGCACCATGAAGCTCGACCGGCCGACCGTCCTCAAGTACGCCTGGCGCGGCGGGCTGATCGCCGTCCTGAGCGTGGGCATCCTGGCATTCGGCTATCGCCACGGGCGAGCCTGGCTCGGCAGCGGGGCGGCGCTCACCGCCGGCCCGTCCCGTGTGCAGAACGTGGCGCCGCTGGCGCCGCTGCCCGACTCCACACTGCTGCGCTCGCACGATTGCGTGTTCAACGGCGAGCGGACTGCGTTCGCCCAGTACCGTTCCCCCAGGCCGGCGCGGGAGGTTATCGAGCAATTCGAGGAGCGCTACGGGAAGCCCACGGACCAGGCGCCTCCCGCTCGCGGTACGATGATGCACATGGCAGCGAGAGGCTACGCTGCTGCGGGAGCCGTGGACGCGGAAGGCTGCACCGTGGGCATCGTGGCCTTCGAAGACCCCAAGGCGAGCGGCTGCACGTACTTCGTTGGTCGCAGCAAGCCCAGTGCTCCGACACTTGCGCCTGGCGGCGATGTGCCCGGCGAGGAGGTGCCTGGCGTGCCGCGTCCTCCGCGGGCCCGGCGCGTCTTCTGCATTGACGGGCTGGGCGGCATCGCCTCTCGCCTGCTGGTCTACGAGGGGTGGGGCACGCTGGAGGAGGCGGCGGCCGTGTTCGCGGCCGACCTGCCTAAGGCCGGCTGGACCCGCAACAGCGACGCCGAGAACGTCATCCAGAGGCGCCTTGAAGGCAAGTTCCTCTCGTTCATCAAAGGCACCCGGCGCACGATGGTCTACATCGAACGCGACCCCGGCTCCAACAAGGTGCGCACCGCCGTGGCCTACACCGTGAAGGACTGGCTGCCGCCCGACCGTGGTCTGTGACCGCGGGGCCGGCCCGGCCCGATACACCAGGAGTGTGGAATGCGAACCAAGCTGGCTCTGCTGGCCGCTGTCGTCCTCGGGTTCCTTGCCGCCATCGGCGTTCGCCATTACGTGGAACAGAAGAAGGTGGAGCTCGAAGGCACGGCGCGGCGCGCCGCCATCGCCATCGCGCGTGAGGGGATCAACCGCGGTGACATCTTGCGCGAGCACATGATCAAGCCGGTTGAGGTCGAGGAAGTGGCCATCGGCGCGATGCACATCCTCTACGACCAGCGCAAGTCCTGGATCGGCACCCCGCTCGCCCGCAAGGTGAAGGCCGGCGATCCGCTGATGAAGACTGACTTCATTGGGGCGCCCGACATCGAGCAGACCTCGGCCCGGCGCATCGAGCCGGGCTGGCGGGCCATCACGCTGCCAGCCGACCAGATTTCCGGCGTCGCCGGCCTGATCACGCCGGGCGCGCGGGTGGACATCCTGGGGACCTTCCGTGAGCAGGGCGGTGGGCCCAATGTGGCGGCGACCGTGGTGACCAAAGTCATCGCCCGCAATGTCGAGGTGATCGCCGTAGACAACCGGACAGAGCTCACACTGGCCGCGCGCGCGGGCGGGCGCGCTCCGCAGAGCGATCGTGGCTACAGCTCGGTGACGCTGCACGTCACGGCCCTCGAGGCCTCGCTGCTTACCTTCGCGCAGGGCGCGGGCAAGCTGAGCTTCGCACTCCGGCGCACGGACGATATTCAGGCCAGGGCGATCCCGCCGATCACTCAGAATGAACTCGACGCGATCATCGCCGCGGCGGGCCAGGAGCGCGAGCGCCTGCTGCAACAGCAGTCCAACAAGCCGCCGGCGCCCGCGAGCCCGTGAGCCGGCAAGCGCGGATGCCGAGGGCCCTCAGAACAGA
This sequence comes from Planctomycetota bacterium, assembly GCA_035384565.1. Classification (NCBI taxonomy): domain Bacteria; kingdom Pseudomonadati; phylum Planctomycetota; species Planctomycetota bacterium. The sequence continues at coordinate 20,464 of DAOOIT010000012.1, forward strand.
GTTTTTCGTATGGCAAACGGGCGCGGCGAAGTCCGCATGCCCTCAGCGAGGCGAACCCGATGCCCTTTCTCCACGTAATTGACAGCGAGACCAACGTCCAGCGGCGCATCCCGCTCACGAAGCCGTCGTTCACCATTGGCAAGTCGCCGGCCAACGATCTGACGCTCGACAAGGTCGCCATGTCGCGCCAGCACTGCGAGATCGTGAGTTCCAACGGCGCCTACGCCATCCGCGACCTGGGGAGCCGCAACGGCACCTACGTGGGCGGCCGGCGCATCACGGCGGCCACACCCCTCACCGACGGCACGCGGATTGACCTCGGCCCAGTCCAGATCATCTTCTACGCGGGAGAGATGCCTGCCGCGGCGACTCCCGCGCCCGGCGACAAGAAGGCCGCCCCAGGCACCCAGTTGGTGGCCCGCGAGGCGGGACCGCCCGGCCGTCGACTCGTGCCTCCCGAGCTCAAGAAGAAGATCCACGAGCGGCTCCTGATGGACCTGGACCTGCGGCACGTGGACCTCACGCAGCACACGGACGAAGAGCTTCGCCAGAAGGCGGAGGCCGTGGTGCGCAACGCCGTGGCCGTGATGGCCGCTGAAATCCCCCTCTGGCTGCCGCACGAGCAGTTGATCAAGGAGGTGGTGGACGAGGCGATCGGCCTTGGCCCCATCGAGGACCTGCTGGCGGACCCGACCATTGACGAGATCATGGTGAACAACTGGGACCGCATCTACATCGAGCGGAAAGGCAAGCTCGAGCTCACGGACAAGTGCTTCACCGACAACGCCCAGGTGATCCACATCATCCGCCGCATCATCGCCCCGCTAGGCCGCCGCATTGACGAGAGCAGCCCGATGGTGGACGCGCGCCTGCGCGATGGCTCGCGCGTGAACGCCATCATCGCGCCCCTCGCGCTCACCGGGCCCACGCTCACCATCCGCAAGTTCGCCGCCGAGCCGTACACGGAGAAAGACCTCGTCGAGAGGTTCGGCACCCTCACGACCCAGGTGGTGGAGTTCCTCAAGCTCATCGTGCAGTACCGCGCCAACATCCTCATCTCCGGCGGCACCGGCTCGGGCAAGACCACGCTGCTCAACGTCGTCTCGTCCTTCATCCCGCGCGATGAACGCATCGTGACCATCGAGGACGCGGCCGAACTCAAGTTGCACCAGGAACACGTGATCAGCCTCGAGGCCAAGCCGCCGAACATCGAGGGCAAGGGCGCCATCCCGATCCGCGAGCTGGTGCGCAACAGCCTGCGCATGCGGCCCGACCGCATCATCGTCGGCGAGTGCCGCGGCGGCGAGGCCCTCGACATGCTCCAGGCCATGAACACCGGCCACGACGGCTCGCTCACCACCATCCACGCCAACAGCGAGCGCGACTCGCTCGCCCGTGTGGAAACCATGGTGCTCATGGCCGGCATGGAACTGCCCAGCCGGGCTATTCGCGAGCAGATTGCCTCGGCCATTGATTTCGTGGCCCAGCTTTTGCGCATGACGGACGGCACCCGCAAGCTCGTGGGCCTCAGCGAGATCACGGGGATGGAGGGCGACGTCATCACGATGCAGCCCATCTACCAGTTCGAGCAGCGGGGCTTCGGCGAGGGCGGCAGAGTGCTCGGATCCATCAAGCCCACCGGGGCCATCCCGAAGTTCGTCCACGACCTCCGCGCCCGCGGCGTGCCGGTGGACATGACGCTGTTCCAGGACCTGAGCGTTCCGCCCCCGCAGCCGCGGCCGATGGTCCGCCACTGAGCCGGTTATTCCCCGACGGGGCGCTCGGTTGACAGCCCCCACGTTCCCGCCTATGATCCGCCGATGCCGGCACGCCCGGCTTCCAAGGAACTGTTCCACACGAGGCGAACGGAGGAACTCAGGGCCGTGAAGAGTGGAATGTCGCGCAGAGAGTTGTTGGCTGCCTTAGCGGCATCGGGCCTGGCGGCCCGAGCGCTGGGGGATGACGCAGCGGACGGGCCGGCGGCGACGCCGAAGGGCGACCTGGTCACGCCCAACGTCGTCCCCGCGACCCTGGTGGACGGCAAGGTGATCCAGCCGCAGCGCGAGCTGTCCGTGCTCCACAAGACCGAGGTGCTCGTGGTGGGCGGCGGGCCGGCGGGCGTGGCCGCGGCCATCGCGGCCAGGCGCGCAGGGGCCGACACCACAATCGTCGAACGCTACGGCCACTTCGGCGGGCAATGGACGGGCGGTCTGGTGCTCATCGTGATCGGCATGCACGTCAAGGGCGGCAAACACGTCACCAGAGGCATCGGCTACGAGATCATGCAGCGGCTCGAGAAGCTCGACCGCGGCATCGTGAACACCCGGCCTGGCGCCAGCCCCACCGTGGACGCCGAGGCGCTCAAGTATATGATGGTCGAGATGATCCGCGAAGCCGGCGTCAAGGCCTTCCTCCACTGTTGGGGCGTGGACGCCATCGTCGAGGGCAACGCGGTGCGGGGCGCCGTGTTCGAGAGCAAGAGCGGCCGCCAGGCCATCCTCGCCAGGGTGGTGGTGGACGCCACGGGCGACGGGGACATCTACGCCGCCGCCGGCGCCCCCTTCCAGCATCTGAGGTTCCGCATCGGGCTGGTCCACCGCCTGGGCAATCTCGACAAGGTGGACGCCGAGAAGGCCAAGACTGCCTCGAAGAAGCCCCGCGACCTCGGCGGCGTGACCCCCATCAAGGGCGTGACGTGGGTGAACATGCAGGGCCCGGACGCCGATGCGCTGAATGTGGCGGACCTCACAATGCTGGAAATGAACCACCGCCGCTTCATCTGGCGCAGCGTTGAGGAGATCCGCAAGACGCCCGGCTACGAACAGGTCTATCTGCTCGAGACGGCGCCCCAGCTCGGTGTGCGCATCTCGCGCCTGCTCGCCGGCGTCAAGCAGCTCACGTTCAAGGGCGTCATGGACCGCCAGGAATTCCCTGATGTGGTGGGCGTGGGCGGCATGTGGAACATGGAGCACCCGGAGTGGCAGATTCCCTACGGCGCGCTGGTGCCAAAGACGGTGGACAACGTGCTGGCAGCCGGGCGGTGCATTTCGGCCGAGGCCAAGATGGCGGAGATCATCCGCATCATCCCGCCCTGCTTCGTCTCGGGGCACGCGGCCGGCGTGGGCGCCGCCGTGGCGGTGAAGGACGGTTGCCGGCCCCGCGATGTGGACGTGGCGAAGGTGCAGGCCATCCTGAAGGAGCAGGGCGCCTACCTTGGCTGAAGGCGGCGTGAACGGGCGAGTTCGTAGTGCGGCCTTCAGGCCGGACGCTGGGTGCCGGATACGGGCTGAAGCCCGCACTACAAACTCCCTGATGGGGGTGTGATGCTTCGCACAGTCACCCGCTGCTGCGTGCTCGTGCTCGGCGCGCTGGTCGCGCTGCGGGCGGCGCCGTGGCCCTGGGTTGCGACGGGGCTGCCCGCGTTCAGCCCGTTCGTGGCCTTCTGTTCGTCCGTGGCGGCACGAGCCGTTGGCCTCGTCGCCCTGCTGGGGTTGCCGATTCTCATCCTGAGCGTCGCCCTTCGGCGCGGCTTCTGCCGCTATGGGTGCCCCGTGGGGTTGGTGCTGGAGTGGGTCGGCCGGCTGCGCGCCCGCGCGCGGCCCCCCCACCTGCCGCCGGTGGGCCAGTGGGTGCTGCTGCTCACCGTGGCCGGCTCGCTCGCAGGCTATCCGCTGCTGCTTTGGCTCGACCCTCTGGCGCTGTTCCAGGGCTTCTTCGGGGCGGTGCGGCCGCCCATCGTGTGGCTGTCGGCCATCGGGCTGCCGGCAGTTGTGCTCGTGACGCTCCTGTGGCCGGGCGCATGGTGCGGCAAGGTATGCCCGCTGGGCGCGGCGCAGGACCTGCTGACGTTGGCGCGCCGCCCAAGCGGCGAGGCCGCTTGCCCGTCTGGCCTTGCCCGCCGCTCGGCGTTGGCGATCGGCCTGGGGGCGGTCTGGGCGCTCTCCACCACGCGCTGGGCGCGGGCCGGCGCGTCCCGGACCCTCCGGCCGCCGGGGGCGCTCGACGAGGCGCGCTTCCCTGGCGTGTGCGTGCGCTGCGGCAACTGCGTGCGCGTGTGTCCCACCGGCATCCTGCGTCACGACACGGCCAGCGTGGCGGGCTTCCTCGCCCCGGTCGCGAGCTTCCGGAGCGGCTACTGCCGCGAGGACTGCGCCCGCTGCGGCCAGGTGTGTCCCAGCGGCGCGATCGCCCGCCTCCCGTTGGCTGCCAAGCGCACCAGGCCGATGGGGTGCGCTCAGGTGGATATGGGCCTGTGCGCCCTCGGCAACGGCCGCGAGTGCTCGGCCTGCATTCTCCGTTGCCCGTACGAGGCGATCACCACGGCCTTCAACTGGGACGACTACACGACCACCCTGCGCGTGGACCCGGCCAGGTGTCCCGGCTGCGGCGCGTGCGAGCTCGCGTGCCCCATGCCCCTCAAGGCCATCGTGGTCGTGCCACCGGCCAAGGAGAACCGACCGTGCCCGACCCCGCAGTCCGGCGCTTTGAAGGCAATCCCATCTTGACCGCGGGCGACGTGCCCTACAAGGCCACGCTCGTCTTCAACGCGGGCGTCACGAAGTATCAGGGCCGGTACGTCATGGTCTTCCGCAACGACTACGGCACCTGGGGGGATCCCTGCCTCGAGGGCACCAACCTGGGCCTCGCCTTCTCCGAGGACGGCCTGCGGTGGCGCGTCGAGGCCAAGCCGTGCTTCGAGCTCAAGGGGCCCAACATCACGCGCGCCTACGACCCCCGCCTCACGGTGTTGGACGGGCGGGTCTGCATGTGCTTCGCCGTGGACACGCCGCACGGCCTCCGCGGCGGCATCGCCGTTACGGACGACTTCGAACGCTTTGAGGTTCTGTGCCTCTCCGTGCCCGACAACCGGAACATGGTGCTGTTCCCGGAGAAGATCGGCGGCAAGTACGTGCGGCTGGAGCGCCCGTTTCCCGTCTACAGCCGCGGCGGAGGCGAACTGTTCGACATCTGGCTCTCCGATTCGCCCGACCTGCGCTATTGGGGCAACTCGGACGTCGTGCTCACCACGCGGGATGTCCCCTTCTGCAACGCCAAGATCGGCCCCGCCGCTCCGCCCATCAAGACCGCGAAGGGCTGGCTCACCACGTTTCACGCCGTGGACATTGATCCGTCCCGCGGCAAGAACGGCTGGGAGGCCGCGTGGAAGAAGCGTTACACGGCCGGCGTCATGCTCCTCGACCTCGACGAGCCTCGGCGGGTCGTGGGCTTGTGCAGACGGCCGCTCCTGGCGCCTGAGGCGCCGTACGAAACCGCCGGCGGCTTCCGCAACCACGTCATCTTCCCCTGCGGCACGGTCCTCGAGCAGGACGGCGAGGTGAAGATTTACTACGGCGCGGCCGACACGGTGATCTGCCTGGCCACGGCGCACGTGGACGACCTGGTGCGCCTGTGCCTGGAGGGGTAGCCAGAAGAGACTCGCCAAACATGCGAAAAGGATGCGAAAATGGCAGAATGGCGAAGGAGAGTCCTTCCCGCGGCCGTCCTGATGGCCACCGCGGCGTGGCTCGAGGCCGGAGAGGCAGGACCGTTCCAGCGGCGCTGGGTGTATGTCTCGGAAACGTCGGCGGTCATCTACTGGCAACTCGACGACATCCGCCGCGAGGCCCTGAGCTACGTCGAATACGGGCAGACGAAGGACCTGACGCAGAAGACGCCCGCCACCACAGACCCGCGCTGGGCGCACTTTCATCGTCTCAAGGGCCTCCAGACGGGCAGGCCCTGCTACTACCGCATGGTCATCGTGGATGCCGAGTCGAAGGCCGAGACGAAGAGCGAGGTGCTGAGCCTTGAGACGACGAGGCGGGAGGGCGCCATCCGCATCCCCCAGGAAGTCAAGGGGCCGCCCTTCACCCTGGACAAGCCGGGCGCGACCTACGTGCTCACTCAGGACGTGACCGCCGACGGCGACGTCTTCATCATCACCGGCTCCGATGTGACACTGGACCTCGACGGCCACACGGTGGTCTTCGGGAACAACACGGGGGAGCAGGTGAGCGGCGTCCTAGCGAAGAACACGGGCAAGGCCACGATCTGCAACGGCCACGTGGTCCAGGGCGCAAGGTGCAAGGCCTACAGCACGGCCGTCGAGAGCCGCTGGCGGCCCGAGCCGACCGAGATCTTCGGGATCAGCACCGACGTCCACCTGCCCAACGCCTACCCCGTGAAGTTCCTGGGCAAGGCGACGGGCGTCCGCGTCCACCACAACCTGCTGGCCAGCCGCGTGACCGAGATCGAGAGCCGCCACTATCCAGGCAACGACCTGCTGCGGCTCGACATCGCGGGCGGCAACATCGAGGTCAGCGACAACCTGCTCAGCGAGGGCTGCCACATCGGCATCCGCCTCGCCGGCGAGGGGCCGAACGTGGAGGTCCACCACAACGACATCCGGCACCACCAGCGCTACGTGAACGGCTACGCGCTCGCGTGCTCGTGCCCCGGCCTCAAGGTGCACCATAACCGTGTGACGTCGGCCGGCCGCGGCGCGCACCTCACGGCCGAGGGGATCGAGTTTGCCGACAACTACCTCGACCTGGTCGGCCGCCCCGACCTCGACGACATGCCCGCCAGGTCGCGCCCCTTCAAGACCATCGCCGTCGAGTTGCACGGCATCAAGTTCGAGGGCGATAAAGTGCGTAACTGTCGGGTCACGGGCAACTTCTGCCGCATCGTGCAGAAGCTGCCCGACGCCCGGGGGCTTTATGTGCCCGCCACACCCCTCAACATCGCCTGTTACGATCCGAATGCGATGAACGAGATCGCGGAAAACACGTTCGTCGCCCTCACCGAGCACCGCAAGACGCGCCACGGGGGCTACGGGGACTCGGGCGAGTGGGCGGCCTCAGTCTACTTCGTTGGGATGGACAAGGGCCCGGCCCAAGCAGGCAAGTGGTCGGCCTGGTTGCACGACAACCGCTTCATCAGCAACGACCTCTTCCTCGGGTCGCAGACGCCTGTCAACATGACCATCCGCATCGAGAGGAACACCTTCGTCCTGGCCACCGAGCCCCCGCCGACCGAAGCCCATGCCCCCTTCTGGCGAGTTGGCCCAGCCCTCGAGGCCGTCGTCAAGGCGGGCGGCAACCGCTTCGAGTGATGGACACAGTGTGTGATCTGGGCCAGATTCCTGATTCGTGCTTGTCACATCATGGAGCGGGTATGGGGGGCGGCCGCGGAGCGGCCAAGAGGGGCGCCGCACGTGGAACGTAGGAACGAGGGGACCGAGGGGAGGGAGGTAAGCCCAGTATTTTCAATTGGTTAGGAGTGGCGGCGACAAGGGGTGTCTCGGCCGGGTGTCGCCGGCGTCGCGTGGCTGTGGGGTAAGCGCCCATACTTGCTCATTCCTGAGGGAGAGGAAGTGAGCAAGTATGGGTGGAGGGGCGAGAATGGGCGATTGTGGCGGCTCCGGCCATACCGGCTCAGTCGGGGCAATGAGCAAGTATGGGCGAGGCGGCCGCAGGGCGGCCAAGAGGGGCGCCCCCACGCGGAGCGTAGGGACGAGGGGGCGCGCTACCGAGTGGAAAGGACAGGGTGGTTGGCGTCCGGTGCTCCCGAGCCGGAGGCGTCGGGTCAGGCGACTCTGGGCTTCCCGTGGTGGGACGGACAAGACTGGTCGGTCGAGGGGTCAGGAGGCTGGGGAGCGGAGTTCCCGCAGGGCGCGGAGGAGGGCAGCGAAGTCGGCGGGCGGCGGGGCGGCGAATTCGAGGCGACGGCCATCGGTGGGGTGGGTGACGATGATGCGGTGGGCGTGAAGGGCCTGGCGCTCGATGAGCGGGGCCTCGCCGGGGGCCGGGGGCTGGCCGAGCAGGTCCGAGCGATAGAGGGCGGCGCGGTCGCTGTAGAGGCTGTCAGCGACGACGGGGTGGCCTATGTGGGCGAGGTGGACGCGGATCTGGTGGGTGCGGCCGGTGAGGAGTTCGACGTCGAGGAGGGCGAAGCCACGGAAGCGTTGCTGGACGCGGTAGATGGTCTGCGCGGGCTTGCCGCCCTGGCGCACGACGGCGACGGCTTCGGGGTTGCGCCTGTGGCGGCCGAGCGGGAGGTTGATGAGGTCGGCATCCAACTGGGGTTCGCGCTCGACGACAGCCAGGTAGTGCTTCTCGACGGTGCGCGCCTCGAATTGCGCGGCGAGGGCGGCGTGGGCGAGGTCGGTCTTCGCGCACAGGATGACGCCGCTGGTGTCGCGGTCGAGGCGGTGGACGATGCCGGCGCGCAGTTCGCCATAGGCAGAAGAGAGTGTGCGCGTGTGGCCGGCCAGGGCATTGACCAGTGTGCCGCCCTGGTGGCCCTTGGCGGGGTGCACCACCATGTCGGGCGGCTTGTTGACCACGAGCATTTGCTCGTCCTCATAGAGGATGTCGAGCGGGATTTCCTCGGGGGGGACGGCGGGGCCTTGCGGCAGCTCGACGGTCACCTCGATGCGATCGCCTCGGCGAATGCGGCAGCTTGGCTCGCTGGGTGCGCCGTTGACGGTCACGCGCCCCTCGCGGATGAGGCGCTGGATGGTTGTGCGCGAGAAATCGGCCAGCGCGGCGGCGAGGTACTGGTCGAGGCGCCGATCGGTCACGCGGCCTCGGATCGTGAAGCGCTGGTGGAAGATGGTGGTGTCGCCGGTGCTCATGGCCACCTGTAAGCAACAGGCGCAGGGGCGATTCTGACGTCGCCTCTGCGCCTGCGGTGGGTCATCGCGTGGCGGCCACGCAACTACTTCTTGGCCTTCTTTGCGGGCTTCTTGGCGGCCTTCTTGGGGGCGGCCTTCTTCACGGCCTTCTTGGCGACGGCCTTCTTTGGGGCTTTCTTCGGCGCCGCCTTCTTGGCGGGCGCCTTCTTGGCTGCCGGCTTCTTCGGGGCAGCCTTCGGGGCGGCCGCGGGCGCGGGAGCGCCCAGCAGGGCCTTGGCCACATCCACGGCGGAGGCGGCGTCGGCGCCATAGCCGTCGGCGCCGATTTCGTCGGCGTAGCTCTGGGTGACGGGGGCGCCGCCGATCATGACCTTGGCCGCGAGGCCGGCTTCCTTGAGGGCGGCGACGACGTTCTTCATCTGGGGCATCGTGGTGGTGAGCAGTGCGGAGAGGCCGACGATGGAGCAGCCCTGAGTCTTCACGGCCTCGACGAATTTCTCGGGGGCCACGTCAATGCCGAGGTCCACGACCTTGAAGCCGGCGCCCTGGAGCATCATGCCGACGAGGTTCTTGCCGATGTCGTGCAGGTCGCCCTTGACGGTGCCGAGGGCGATGTTGGCGATGGGCTGAACGCCTGCCTTCTTGAGCTCGGGCTCGAGGACTTCCATGCCCCACTTCATGGCGCGAGCGGCGATGAGGACCTCGGGGACATAGAACTCGTTGGCCTTGAACTTCTGCCCAACGACGTTCATGCCGGCGATGAGGCCCTTGTTGAGGAGGTCGGCCACCGGCACCCCCTCCTGGAGGCCCTGGGCAACGAGAGCCTTCGTCTCGTTCGCCTTGCCCGCGATCACGTTGTTGGCCAGTTCCTGCAAGTCCACCATGTGCTCCTTCTCCTACTTCGAGGGTGCAGGGTTGGGCGACGAGGGGACAGGGGCGGCCGGCTCGCGCTGCGGGGCCTGCGGCGCCCGCCGGCCAAGCTGGGCGAGTGCGAAGTCCGCCTGCTCGGCGCACCACCCAGCGAGGGGGTCCACACGGAGTTCCTCGTACTTCATCCGGGCCTGGTCCAGACGCCCGAGCTGCTCGTAGCAGTAGCCCGCCTGCCACTTCGCCAGGGCGGCCAGGGCAGCGACTTGGGATGTGGATGCCTTCTCGAAGTGTTCGGCGGCCCGCTCCCACTCGCGCAGGTCCAGGCGGGCCTTCCCCGCCTGGTAGTGGGCCAGGGCGATCTGCTGATGGGCGGGGAAGTCGGCCACGAACTGCTCGGCAGCCGCGGCCGCCTTCTGGAGGTGCTGGCGGGCCTCCGCAAGCTTGTCGTCTCGGAGCGCGGCGGCGCGGAGCAAATGTCCCTGGGCCAGCTCGAGCAGGGTGATGGCTGCCACGGGGCGGCCCCGGTGCTGCTGCACGAAGTCGCCGAGCTTCGCAAGGAGGGGATCGGTCACCCGCTCGCCGTCGTCACGCGCGCTGGAGGCGAACTCCTCGGCGAGGCGATAGCGCTCCTCCCACGGCTGATCGCTGCGGTCGGCGAAGACGCGCGAGGCGACGAGCCAGGCGGCGACGGCCAGCAGGCCGACAACCATGGCGATGCCCACGGGCACGATGTACCGTTCGGCCTTCTGCCAGAGCTTCGAGAGAACCTCGGCGAACTTATCGGGGTGCTTGACTTCGCTGTACCGGAGGTGTTTGCCCACGCTATCCCATCCATTGCGGCCGGCCGAGCTGGTACGCCCGAGAGGACTCGAACCTCTGACCTGCGGTTTAGGAAACCGCCGCTCTGTCCTGCTGAGCTACGGGCGCAAGCTCTCGCGCCTGGTGTGCCCCCGCAGGCCGCCGGGCGCCTTCTGGCGCCGGACGGCTGGGGACCCTGCTACTCTTCCTCACTGGCGTACTGGACCAGTGTGAACACGTCGTGCGGTGCGAGCTTCTCCCGCCCCGCGAGAAAAGTGAGTTCCACGAGGAACGCACAGGCGACGATCACGCCGCCCGCCGCCTCGACCATGTCGCAGCAGGCCTTCATCGTGCCCCCCGTGGCCAGCAGATCGTCCACCATCAGCACCCGGGTGCCGGGGGCGATGGCGTCGCGGTGCATCTCCAGCGTGTCCGTGCCGTACTCCAGGTCGTACGTGGCCCGGAAAGTGTCGCAGGGCAACTTGCCCTTCTTGCGAATGGGCACGAAGCCGGCGGCGAGCTGGCAAGCTACCGCGGGAGCGAGGATGAAGCCACGCGCCTCGGTGCCCGCGACGACCTGGATGCCGTCGTCATAGAACGGCTCGCTGAGCCTGTCCACGGCCTCACGCAACAGCTCTGGGGAGGCGAGCACGGGCGTGATGTCCCGGAAGACGATCCCTTTCTTCGGGAAATCGGGTACGCCGCGGATCGCCGCCTTCAGATGGTCCTCCAAGTGGCACTCCTGCAACAAGGCCGACATGCATAGGCTCGAAGAGTCTAGCACCTTGCCACGCCGGCGTCAACTCTTTTTGGCCCCTCCGGATGCCGCTCACGCGGGCCGGAACGGTGTGGCGCGCCCTCAAGGGAGCGGCTTGCGCTCGCCGGTGAGGTACTGGTGCAGCTTCCGGAGGGCCTCGTTCTCGATCTGGCGCACACGCTCGCGCGTGAGGCCGAGGCGCGCTCCAATGTCCTCGAGGGTCATCGGAGCGTTGTCCTCGATTCCATATCGCATGCGCAGCACCTGGGCCTCGCGAACGCTGATCACATCCAGCAGTTCGCGGATCCGCCGCCGCTCGTCCTCGTCGAAGAACCGCTGGTCGGGCCGGGGCGTGTTGCGGTCCTCGATAACCTCGTTGAGGGAGGTGAGGACGTCGAGGCTCACAGGCTGCGAGGAAGTGATGGTGGCGCTGACGATGCGCTTGAGGACGCGCGCGTTGCTGGTCGGGATGCGGATTTCGCGGGCGATCTCCTCGGGCGTGGGCGCTCGGCCGAGGCGGGCCGTGAGCGCGGCGTCGGCGCTCTTCCAATGGGCGATGGTCTCGACCATGTGGGCCGGGATTCGCACGATCTTCACCGTGTTGGTGATCGCGCGCCGGATGGCCTGCTTGATCCACCACGTGGCGTAGGTGGAAAAGCGGCAATCGGCCTCGGGGGAGAAGCGTTCGACCGCCTTCAGGAGGCCGATGTTGCCCTCCTCGATGAGGTCGCCGAACGACAGCCCGCGGCTGACGTAGTTCTTGGCCACGGAGACGACGAGGCGCAGATTGGCCTTCACCAGGGCGTCGCGGGCCGAGGCATCGCCGCGCGCCATTCGGAGGGCGAGCTCCTTCTCCTCCTTGGCGCTCAGCAGCGAGATCCGGCTGATCTCGTGCAGATAGGCTTCGAGATTGGCTTCGCGGCTGATGGCACGCGCTCCTCTAAGGGCCCACAGGCCGCGCCCACTGGGGAATTATAGGTAGCCGGTTGTGCGGAGTCAAGGCGAGCGCCAGTCCGATGGCCCTCAGTGGGGCGCTCTCTGGTAGCGAACGAGGAGGCTGGCGGGGGCCGCTGCGATCTCGGGGCGGAACGCGGCCAGCGCGGCGCCCGTTATCCTGCGGGTCTCCCGCGCCGCATAGGTCTCGAGGAACACGACCTCGTAGGTGGCCTTGGCATCGAGGCCGCGGAGGGCGACCTCGGCGACCGTGTACGGACTCTGCGGCCGGCGGAAGAAGACGGCGAAGCCCGCGTCAAGGTCGGGCCGGTGCAGTTGCCAGCCGATCCATTGTGTCTCGTCGAGTGTGATGGGCAGCAGGGGGTAGTAGTCGCCCTGGTAGAAGGGGCGCAGGCTCTTGGTCTCGGCGATGGCCGCCTTGGCCAGTTCGGTCGGGAAGTCCTTGGCGAGGTCGCTTGGGCAGAGGTTCGTGCCTGTTGTGGCGATGCTGCGCCAGTTGTAGGGGTCGAATGCCCACACGCCACCGGTATGGAAGGGCACGTAGAGGCTCAGGCCCGCCATCTGCACCTGGTCCCAGGTGGGCATCGGCTTGCCGCAGCACTGGGTGTCAGAGCGCCACAGGGGCACGCTGCGAGTGAGGGTCTCCAGGTCAATGCGCCGCCCGCCGCTGGCGCAGGTGTCAATCCAGAGGCCGGGGTGGCGGCGGATCAATTCGTCCCACATCTCCAGGTGGCCTTCGACGTAGCGGATTTCGGTCATGCCCTTGCGGTCAGGCGCGTCGGCCGCCTGCCAGAAGGGGAGGGGGTCTATGTTGAAGTCATTGCGGTAGATGTCTATGCCGCTCTCGGTGATGCACTTCGAGAGCCAATCGGTGAGCCACTGTCGCGCCTCGGGCTTGCCCAGGTTGAAGAGGCCGTCGCCGCCGCCCGCGCGCAACACGAAGTCGGGGTGCTCTTTGGCGATGCGGCTGTTGGGGTTCACGCGCTCCGGCTCGAACCAGACGATGAACTTCATGCCCAGGCGATGCGCCTCGTCGCTGAGGGGCTTGAGGCCGCGGGGGAAGGCCTCGGCCTTGGGCACCCAGCTCCCGACGCCGCTCGGCCAGCCGCCCTCGAACCAGCCGGCGTCGAGCCAGTAGACCTCGACGCCCAGCGGCGCCATGCGGCGGATGGCCTCCAGTTGGTTCTTCTCGGTCACGTCGTTGCCTGTGCCATAGGTGAACCAGGTATTCTGCGTGACGGGCGGGGTGACCAGCGCGCCGTTCACGCGAGGCAGGTAGTGGGCAATGAGGAGCCGTCGGAAGGCGTTGTGGCCCGCAAACCGGTCGTTGCCGTCCCACAGGAGAAGGAGGATGCGGGGGGTGCGGATGCTCTCGCCGGGGTGGAGCTTGAGGTGGATGGTCTGCTGGCCGCTCTGGATGAGGACCGCGCTCGCCTCATCGCGTGCGGCATGCAGCGCCCACTGCCCCGACCAGCCGATGGCGCCCACGATGCCGCCGCCTGGCCATTCGAGGTTGAAGAAGGGCAGGCGGCCATTCGACGAGCGGCCGCCGGCAGGCGCCAGGTCAATCGCCGCCTTGGGCGCGAGCGGCTGGTCCACAGGCAGGAAGTCGGTCGCCGTGCACGTTGAGCCGTGGGCGTGATGCAGCACCACGTCGCCCTTATCGGGCACGTTCACGCGCAAGTCGAGGGGCAGCACCTTCTCGAGGAGTGGCGTGTCGGCCTGCCCCGTGTTGCGGAAGCGCAGCACCGATTCGACCGCGGGGAACTGCTCGAAGAGCGTGACTTCGGCTGTCACTTCGAGGCCCGTCGCCGGGTCTGTCCAGGTCACGGCATGCGCTTCGCGGCCCGGCTTGGCCGGCAGCTTGGCTTGCGAGCGCTTCCACGTGGGCAGCAGCTCAGACGATGCCTTGCCGCCGTAGGTGAACGAGAAGGGGATAGCCGTGGAGAGTCCCGCGGCCTTCCCCACCACCTGCATCTCATCGAGCCACAGCTTCTCACCTGTTTCGAGCATGACGAATGCCTCCGCCCAGTCGGTTTGGTCCCAACCCGGTCCATCGCCGCCGTCGAGGATGCGCAGGGTGAACTCGCGCGCCCCATTCAGTGCCACCCTCACGGGGAGCGGCGGGTCCGAGCCGCGCCGCACACCGGAACGGAACGCCTCCTTGCCGCCCACCTCGACCACGAGCACCACGCTGCCTTTCTCTGCCCTGGTGTCGTAGTTGTTGTCAATGCCCGCCTCGGCCTCAAAGGCCCTGCCTGGCCCCGGCAAGCGCACGACGATCTCTGCGACGGAGTGGCTTCCGATACCGCGCTGATACTTCCTGTCGCCCAATTGGAGGGGGGTCTTCATCACCGACCGGCGGCGCTCAAACTGGCCGTGGTCCTGACGCCTGACCTCGATGCCCGGCGGTGCAGGGGCCTCGTGCGCGCCCTCGCCGAGCAGCGCAGCGCGCGCCCAGGCGTGCGCCCGGGCCACATCGGGCAGCGGCTCGCCGGCGGAGGCCGCGAGAGAGGTGAAGACGCACGCTGCAAGCGGGGCCGCAAGGCACCTCATGGAGTTCTCCTCTGGACGCCTACTTTCGCAAACTCGTGCCTTGGAGTCAAGCCGCTTGCATTGTCTGCCCTCTTGGCTACACTATCGGGCGGAGAAGGGGCAACCAACGAGGAGCGTGATGCCCATCAAGCGTCTGGCAATGGGAACGCTGGCTGCGTTGCTGACGGGGTTGAGCGGCTGTGGCGCGCCGCGGCAGGGCAGCGATGCCGTGGTGCGTCTGGTGCCCGCGCCCGCGCTCACGTGCAAGCCGGAGCCGAAGTACCGTTGGCTCGACTGCCTCGGCCAGCCCTACTCCGACGAGTTTCGCAAGAGCTTCTCCTATGCGCGCGCCCAGGTAGAGGTGCGCTTCCCTCGGCGGGCCCCTGTCTTCGAGGGCACGATCTCTGCCCGGAGACTCAAGCCCAATTTCGCCTACCAGGTCAAACTCGTCGGGCTGCCGCCATCGCAGTGGGGCCGAAGGGGCCATGCCGCGTCGAACCGCGCCCTGGGCGACGCGGGCCGGTGGTGGCGCCCCGGCCCAACCGGCGGCAACGCCTACTTCCTGGACGAGGAGAAGGACAAGGACGGCATGGAGGGCTACCTGGTCTTCGGCTATTTCGTCACGGACGCCGAGGGCCAGGCGGAGATGTCGTTCTGCGCCGACAGCTCGTTCCACGTGCTGTGGAAGGTGAGCCAATGGAAGCCGGGCGAAGGGGATTCAGCGCCTACGACGCACAGGGTGATCGCCGAAGCGGGCCGCCCGGGCTACGACCGCTCGTTCCCAGCCGGCGAGGTCGCCCTGTACGCCGAGGCCCAAACAGGGCGCCCGCCAGTCGGTCAGGTGCGCCTGCCACCGGGCGACTACCGCTGCTTCTTCCTCCTCACCGAGGAGAGCTTCCACGACTACTACAACGAGCTGGGCGGCGACTGGGCCGCCGCCCTCGCCGCCCTGATCGAGTTCACCATCCTTCCGCCCCCGCCAGACTCCCCAGGCGATGGCAGTTGACTTTCCCCCCGCCAGTTCCTAAGATGAAGCCGTGTTGGGTGGCATTGGAAGCCATTGTTGCCTCTTGCGTTAGGAGCGTGGGCATGCGCGAGCTGAAGTGGGCGTTGACGGCGCTGGTCGTGGCGGGCTTCGCGGCGGCCGCCGTCGCGGGCGAGGAAGCATGGAAGCCCGAGGGCGAGGGCTGGATCCAGCTCTTCAACGGGCAGGACCTCACCGGCTGGAAGTTCAAGGGCGGCACCAACACGTCCTGGAGCGTCAAGGACGGTGAGCTGGTCAACACGAAGCCCGAGGAGAAGGGCAAGCACGGAGTGGATATCTTCACCGAGCAGACGTTCCGTGACTTCCAGCTCCACATCGAATTCAAGGTGCCCAAGGGCGGCAACAGCGGCGTGTACCTGCGCGGGCGCAAGGAGATTCAGGTGCACGACTCCTTCGGCGTCGAGAAGCCCGGCACCGGCCACTGTGGCGGTCTCTACAGCAAGGCGGGCGCCAGAGTGAACGCCTGCAAGCCCGCGGGCGAGTGGAACAGCTTCGATGTGACCATCGTAGGCGACACGATCACCGTGTACCACAACGGTCAGCTCATTCACGACAAGGTCGAACTGGTCGGCTGCACGGGCGGCGCCCTCGACGGCGACGACACGAAGCCCGGCCCCCTGATGCTCCAGGGCGATCACAGCAGCGTGTGGTACCGCAACATCTGGATCAAGCCGCTCGCTGCTAAAGAGAAGCCGAAGGAGAAGGAATAGGTTGAAGGCAATCTGGCCTGCGATGCTGCTGGCCGCCGTTGCGGTGGCCGGCGACGCGGACTTCAAGCCCGGCGAGGGCTGGCTGTCGCTGTTCAACGGCAAGGACCTCGCCGGCTGGAAGCCCGTGGGCCGCTACAAGAGCGAGTGGCGCGCAGAGGACGGCGTGCTCGCCAACCCGGTGGAGAGCGACAACCTGCACACGGAGAAGGAGTTCGAGGACTTCGAGCTCCACCTGGAGTTCAAGCTGCCCAAGGGCGGCAACAGCGGCGTGTTCCTGCGCGGCTGCAAAGAGGTGCAGGTGTTCGACTCCTTCGGCAAGGAGAAACTGGCTGAGGACGACTGCGGCGGCATCTTCGGCAAGCTGCCGCCTAGGGTCAATGCCTGCAAACCGCCGGGCGAGTGGAACAGCCTGGACATCGCGATCGTCGGCCGCAAGATCACCGTGGTGCTCAACGGCAAGACGACGGTGGACGGCCAGGTGGTGAACGGCGTGACGGGCGGGCAGATCAACGAGGACGAGGACAAGCCCGGCCCGCTCATGCTCCAGGGCGACCACAGCGCCGTGTGGTACCGCAATCTGTGGATCAAGCCGCTGACGAGGAGCGCCGCGACGAACGTCAAGTGATGCCCCCTCATTGGAGCTGAGGCGGGCGAACCCAGGGAGGAAAGGAGAAAGGCATGCGTCGGTTGATGGCTTGGCTGGTGGTGCTCGGCTTCGCGATGAGCACGGTTGGCTGCGCGTGGACCGCCCCGAAGAAGGCGGCCGAGCCGCCTGCGAAGACGACAACGCCGGCCCCCGCCACCAAGTGAGCGCTCACCCCCGAGGCGCGGGCGCAGCCATGGCGCCCGCGCCTCAGTCCTTTCAGGCCTCCGCGATGGCCGAGAACATCAGCCGCCTCACGTTTCTCGTCCAGAGCGCCAGGGCCTGCCTAGGCGCGGCGCTCGGCGGGACGCTCGCCGCAGGCTGCGGCAGGGGCGGGAGCGCGAGTGGGGCAAAGGCCCCCGGCGCGAGCAGGCGCCTCCTCGCGCGGGAAGAAGATGTCCAGACGGCGCTCTATTTCGTCCACGGCGACCTCAAGGGCGTGCTGGTGCGCACCCCTCAGGGAATCGTCGGCTACGAGAACAAGTGCCCCCACGACGGCGCGCCCGTGGTGCTAAAAGAGAACGCCCTCGTGTGCGTGTGGCAGGGCTCGGCCTTCGATCCCGCCACGGGCAAGCCGCTCAAAGGCCCGGCCAAGGAGCCGCTGGCCGCGCTCAAACTCGAGTTCAAGGACGGCCTCGTGCTGCTCGCCGGCCGCTGATGGCGCCGCCGGCTACGGCGAGCCGATGTAGACGAGGAAGCCCACGTTCCCCGCGATCGCATCCACGATCATCCAGAACGCGCCGCACATGAGTTGCCCGAAGATCATGCCCATAAAGATCGGCATGCAGCGGCGGTACGCCACGGCCCCGCCCGACCGCATGATCACCAGCTTCGCCAGCCAGCCCAGGAACACGCTCCACCACACCACGCCCGTGACCCAGCAATCGCCAATCACGAAACCAACGTAGTGGATCGGCCACCAGGCGAAACGGTGGCTCAGGAACACCAGCACCCACATCACCGCCCCGCCGAACGCCGTATAGCCCCAGCGCTGCCAGATCCAGCTCGTCTCCACCGGGTTCCGCAAGTGGTGCTCGACGAACTGGTAGGCCAGTGTGGGCACGCCGAACTGGCGCATGTTGGCTCCGCCTCGCGTGTAGTTCAGATGCATCGTGATCCAGACGGCGCCGGCCATGCCCGCCACCATGGCCACCAGCATCCCCAGGAGCACCCGACGCGGGCGGCCCCTGCACTCGTGGGCCAGCTTCATTCCGTGAATGCTCGAGGTCATCACCGACGTGCGGTACTCCGCCGCCCAGCTGTACTGAAAGGCCATCTGCACGAGGCCCTTGGTGCCGAGGAATTCCGGCCCGATCCCGTAGACCATGAAGAGCTGGGGCAGCATGGGCGCCGAGGTGAACCCCATGCCCCCCACCGCGATCACCCGCGTGATCCCGAAGAAGATCAGGTAAGCCACGGCCAGAAACACGAACGCCGCCAGCCACGACAGGCCCGACGCGTGGTACCAGCCACAGATGAACGCTACGCCGACGAGCGTGCCCACCACCGCGCTGCGGTAGGACATGATCTCGCCCGAGTCGTCCACGTCCCGCGCGTTGAGAAACGCCTTGCGCAGGACGTCGCGGATGTGGAATCGCGCCCGCCACAGCACGGCGGCCGTTAGCACGATGAGCGCCCCGAACGCCTGGTGCGCCGTGGCTGGGCTGCTGCCGGTGAGCCACTCGTGCCGTCCACCCACCGTCACCCCCACGGTCTTGAAGATCCCTGTCTGAATCCTGGCGAGGAGGCAGAAGATCCAGATGCTCGCGGCGACGTTCAGGTTGATGAAGTAGGTGACCCCGATGACTGAGAAGTTCCAGAAGAAGACAATCCACACGGTGCGGCGGAAGAAGGGCAGCGCATCGTACAGCTTGATTTCCGGGAACGCGGGATACCGGTAACGAATCGCATCGTTGCTGATGAAAAAGAAGGCGAGAAGGAACGGCACCCAGAACTTCCACGTGCGGAAGATAGGGGGCACGAGCTTCTCCTGGTTTCCCTTCAGCAGCTCCATGGGAGGGTGGGTAAGGGGAAAGGTGAGCCGCTCGTGCTCGACCCACTGCTTGCGCACGATGACCATGAGGCAGATCATTACGAAGTAGATGGCCACCATGAGCGCCGTCCACCAGAGGAGCGGCATCGCCCAGGCTCCCCACGGGATCGACTCGCCGCGTGGCAGGCCGTTGTAGAAGTAGTAGGCCACCTGCGGGTCGCGGGGCGCCACCCAGCTCGGGATGTGCGGCACAATCATCTCGGCCCAAGCATTCTCCGGCGTGGCGTAGTAGAACGGCCGCGTGAGGATGTGGAACATGTTCGTCACAAGCCCCCACGTCGGGATCGCCGAGGCCACGATCATCATGATGTAGATCAGCAGCAGCTCGTGGGTCGAGAGGGCGTTGCGCCCGAAGAGCAGCTTGAGCACGGGATTCACGATCAACACGAGCACGAAGAGCAGCATCATCGCGCCGGCGGTGATGTAGTCGGAGGTCAGACCCGCCGTCTGCATCACCAGCACCGAGTACGGGCAGGCGATGTTGAGGAACACCGACAGCGCGGCGCCGATGAGCAGCGCTCGAACGGTGAAGCCATGTTCTGCTACGCCAGCGAAGCCTTGCCTCATAGCCCGTAGGTTACCTGCATCGTCGCCGGCGGTCAAACCAGACTGTCGGCCGTCTGCCGGCAACGGCTCCTGGGCTCAGGAGTCACCGAAGCCTCGGTCCAGGGACGTGCCAGCCCCTCTCCACTTGACGCGTGCCGGACGACGGACTATTATCGCAAGGTGCCCAAGGCAGCCCGTGCTCACAAGGCGCGTCAGGGCCGGAGGTCAGACCCTGAGACCCCCAACGCCGAGGCGACGGAGAGACCTTGATATGAAGAGTTGCACAGGAGCGCTCGTGGCGATTCTCCTGGCGGGCAGTGCGTGGGCGGGCGGTCTGCCGGTCCAGATGTCTGTCGCCGACATCCAGGAGCTGAACGCAGGGGCATGGGGTGCGCTGGAGCGGGAGGGACAGCGCGCCTACCGATCGGCCCTGAGAGGCAGGGATGCCTGGGTGCGCCTCCCCGCCTGGTGGAGCGAAGGACCGAGGCCGCCCAAAGGCGTGCACTACATCCTCGAGGTCACATTCAAGGACGTTGCGGACGCGCCGACCATCGCGGAGTCCTTCGGGGCGCTCGGCAGCTACTATGGCCGCACCGAGCTCCATCGGTTCGGAGGGGAGGGGGACGCCCAGTGGAAGGTGGCTCACGTTCCCGCGAGTTGGGACCTGGTGATCTCACCGAAGGGCACGCAGGCGGCCGAGTTCGCATTCCGCGCGCCGGCGGACGTGCCGATCTCAAAGATCGAGGTCCGCGAGGCGAAGCTGCCCGAGGACCAGGCGCGCTACGAGGCCGAATCGCGGGCCTGGGTGGCCAAGGCCCAGGCGGCCAAGGCGGCCACGGCGGAGCAGATGGGCGCCGACGAGACGCCCGACATCCCAGATGCGTTCAAGGGCAAAGCCGTTGTGCCCTACGTCCGCGCCTACTACGACCGCATCTGCCCTAACAGCGCGCCCAAGAAGGGCGAGGTGGGGGCGACCATTCACGTGCGAATGGCCCGCAACGAGTTCGAGCCGGGCACCTTCGCCGTCTACGCCCAAGAGGACCTGCGCGGTGTGGAGTTCACCGCGTCGGAGCTGACCGGCCCTGCGGGCAAGCTGGCGTGCGAGATTCGCCGCCACACCATCGAGTATGCCCTGGAGCCGAAGGGGAAGGCCCTCGCCTGGGCGCCGCAGCGCCTCTGGCCCGCCTTCCCCGCTGCGATCAAGAAGGGGCAGTCGGCCTGGTTCTGGATCACCGTCCACACCCTTGGCGAGGCGAGCCAGCCGGGGAAGTACCGCGGCAAGGTGACCATCACCGCGGGGCCGCACACCGCGGAGTTGCCCATCCAGGTGGAGGTGCTGCCTATCACGCTCCTCACGATGGACGAGGCGGGGCTGCGAATGGGCGGCTGCGTGACCGGCCTCCCATCGGCCGGCGAAATGGCCACGATGCGCGAACACAACCACAACATGGTCAACCTCTGGTTCGCAGGCGTCCAGCCCGAGATGAAGAAGGCGGGCAGCAAGATCGCCCTCGACTTCCACTATCTTGATGACTGGATGAAGCTGGCGAGGGAGAACGGCCAGGGCGCCATCGTGTGGTTCCTGGGCGGCAATCCGAATGGCTTCCCCATGACGCTCTCAATGGAGCGCGACCTCTACGGCCTGGCCGTCGGCCCGCGCGATGAGTTCTTCAAGAAAGCCGGCTCGCAGGAGTTCCGCGGCAAGGTGCTGCCCGAGGTGCGGCCCCACTACGCCCAGTGGCTCAAGGACGTGGTTGCGCACGCGAAGGAGAGAAGCTGGCCCGAGCTGATCTTCACGCCGTTCGACGAGCCGGCGAAGTGGAGCTATCCCGAGCCGCGGGCCGACAAGAACTACAAGTTCGCCATCGGCTGCGGGCCGTGGATACGCGACCACTTCAAGGACGCCTGCGCCCTCATCCACGAGGCCGTGCCCGGCACGAAGGTCTACATCTCGATGCACCGCAACTTCCACCGCAAGGTCCACGGCACCGACGGGCGGGTGGGCGAGATCTTCATCCCAGACTGCGATGTGATCTGTACCAACGCCATCGAGGAGGACCACGAGCTTGGCGACAAGGTGCGGAAGGCGGGGAAGATCTTCTGGCAGTATTCGGGCAACCGCAGCCGCCGGTTCGGGTTCGGCTTCTACTTCGCCGCCTGGGAATCCACCGGCTCCCTCTGCTGGGCCTACAATTGGGGACGGCGCTTCGACATCACCGAAGGCTCGAACTGGCAGTATGCCTGGTGCTCCCCCTTCGACACCATCCTGACGCCCGACTACGAAGAGCTGCGCGAGGCCTGGGACGACCGCCGCTATATCGAGACCGCCAAGGCCGTCGCCAAGGCCGCGGGCAAGGACATCAGCGGCCTCCTCGCCCAGATTCGCACCGAGACCCTCGCCAACCAGGGCACCGGCGGCCGCGACCTCGTCAACGACTTCTGGGAAGAGGGCCGCCAGGCCAACAAGATGGACCACTGGCGCGACCTGCTGGCGAATAGGATCGTGGAACTAATGCGGAGGTAGCGGGATGGGCAAACCGAAGCCGCTCAGCCGCCGCACGGCACTTCAGGTGGGACTGGGCGGCATTGCCATGCCCGCCATCGGAGCCGATGGCACCAAAGCCATACGAAAGAGCCCGAACATCCTGTTCCTGATGACCGACCAGCACCGGGGCGATTGCATCGGGGCCGATGGCAACAGGGTCATCCGCACGCCGAACCTCGACCGCATCGCGCACGAGGGTGTGCTCTTCCGCTGCGCCTATACCTCGACGCCCTCGTGCACGCCGGCCCGCGCGGGACTGCTGACCGGGCTTTCGCCCTGGCATCACGGGATGCTCGGCTATGGTGCCGTGGCCGACGCCTATCGCAACGAGAAGCCGAAGATGCTCCGCGAGGCGGGCTACCAGACCCTAGGCATCGGCAAGATGCACTGGTCCCCGCAACGCAACCTCCACGGCTTCCATAGGACCATGCTCGACGAATCGGGGCGCGTGGAGTCGAAGGACTTCGTGAGCGACTGCCGAGCGTGGTTTCGCCAGGAGGCACCCGACCTCGACCCCGACGCGACTGGGATCGGCTGGAACGACTATGCCGCGAAGCCCTATGCACTCGACGAACGCCTCCACCCGACCCGCTGGACGGGCGACAGGGCGGTCGAGTTCCTTCAGTCCCACAAGGGGGATGAGCCGTTCTTCCTCAAGGTCTCCTTCGCCCGTCCCCACAGCCCCTACGACCCGCCCGAGCGGTTCTGGAAGCTCTACGAGGGCGCTAACCTGCCGAACGCCGTGGTGGGCAAGTGGGCGGAGCGGCATGCGATGCGTGGGGCGAAGCTCCCCGCCGATACCTGGCGCGGCGACCTGGGCGCGGAGCAGGTCCGCCGCTCGCGCCAGGGCTACTACGGCTCTGTGAGCTTCATTGACGAGCAGATAGGCCGCATCCTGGATGCGTTGGAGAAGCGCGGCTGGCTGGAGGACACGCTCATCCTGTTCACCAGCGACCACGGCGACATGACGGGCGACCACCACCTCTGGCGCAAGACATACGCATACGAAGCTTCGGCCCGCATCCCCATGCTCATCCGCTGGGGCAGCAACTTCCTCGACGCGAAACGCGGGCAAGTGCTGCACCAGCCGGTCGAGCTGCGCGATGTGTTGCCCACATTCCTCGACACCGCGGGCGTCGAGGCCGACCCCAAGCGCTTCGATGGACGTTCGATGCTCGACCTCGTTCGGGGCAAGACGCAGGGCTGGCGCGAGTGGATTGACCTGGAGCACGACGTCTGCTACGCCTCCGAGAACCACTGGAACGCCCTCACCGACGGCCGCTGGAAGTACATCTTCCACGCCATGCACGGCGAGCAGCAGCTCTTCGACCTGGCGGCCGACCCAGGCGAGCTGAACGACCTGGCCTCCGACCCCGCACATGCCGCCACGCTGCGCCTCTGGCGCGAGCGGCTGATCGAGCACCTGGGCGAGCGGGGCGCGCCGTTTCTCGCAAATGGCGATCTTGCCCTGCGACCTCGCGGCCTGCTCTACAGCCCGAACTACCCGCGGAAGCAGGGGAAGCCCTGACGCCCCGCTCACTCGTGACGCAGGGCCTCGATGGGGTCCATGACAGCGGCGCGATAGGCAGGGTAGATGCCGAAGACCAGGCCAATTGCAACCGAGATGGAGAAGGCGAGAGTGGATGCGCCCACCGTCACAATGGTCAGCATGCCGGCGAATCGCGTGACGAGGTAGGGGATCACCACGCCGAGGGCCACGCCGAGCAGGCCGCCCGTGGAGGAGAGGAGGGTGGTCTCGGCCATGAACTGGGTGATGATGTCTCGACGCCTGGCGCCCAAGGCGCGCCGGATGCCGATTTCGCGCGTCCGCTCGGTCACAGTGGCGAGCATGATGTTCATGATCCCGATGCCGCCCACGAGCAACGAAATGGCGGCGATGGAGCCGAGCACGATGCTGAAGATACGCTTCGTGGCCTTGGCCCGCTCCATGAGGTCGAGGGGGACGACGACCTCGTAATCCTTCTTCGCGTGTGCGTGAGCCAGGAGGCGCTCCACCGCCTTGGCCGCGGGCATCACATCGTCCAGGCGCGGCGCCCGGACGTAGATGGTGTGTAGCTGAATGGTGGTTGCCTCGAAGCTGCCGCTCCGGCGATGGAAGATGGTGTCGCCGTACCGCGACTGCGCCGTGGTCATGGGGATGTAGACTTCCATTCCGGCCCCTGCGGCCTTGTTGGAGGAGCTGGGGGCGGTCACTGTGGACGCCCGGAGGATGCCGACGACCTCATAGGAGTCGGTGCTTGCCCGCACGGTCTGGCCTATCGGGTCCTCCAGCGGGAACAGCTCGCGCGCCACCGGCTCGTTGAGCACGCAAACAGCGCTCTGGCGGTGCATGTCGAGCGTCGAGATGAACCGGCCACGCAGCAGGGTGCGATTGGCCACCTCGCGGAACCATGGCACGGTGCCCACCAGGTTGCCATCCACGCGCCGCTTCCAACTCCGGATGTGCTTGGGAATATTCCGGGCGGGCACGACGACCTCAACGTTGGGCACCGTGGACTGGATGCGCTCGGCGTCCACATAGGTCAACCC
This sequence comes from Planctomycetota bacterium, assembly GCA_035384565.1. NCBI lineage: Bacteria > Pseudomonadati > Planctomycetota > Planctomycetota bacterium. The sequence goes on from DAOOIT010000012.1 coordinate 45,108, forward strand.
GTAGCGAAGCGAGCGGGTCTGCTGTGCGCTCATGCTCGTTTCCTCGGGCGGCTTGACGCTGTGGACGATGATGTTGTTGCTGCCGAGCTGGCGAATCTGTTCCTGGGCTTCGAAGCTTGCGCCCTCGCCGATGGCGAGCATGGCGATCACGGAACAAACGCCGAAGATGATGCCCAAGGCAGTGAGAGCCGAGCGCAGCTTGTGGAGCCACAGGCTCTTCAAGCCCATCCGAATCGTGCGTCGAACCCTGAAACCCAGCATGCGGCACCTGAGTACGCAGCGATGGCGACGCGGGGACGCAAGGCTCACGGCCCCGCGCTGCCCCTATGCGGAGTCATCCACGATGAGGCCATCTCTGAAGCGCACCGTGCGGTGCGCCCGTGTGGCGATGGCAGGGTCGTGGGTGACCATGATAATCGTCTTACCCTGGCCATTGAGCTGGTCAAGCAGAGCCAGGATCTCCTTGCCCGTGGCTGTGTCGAGGTTGCCGGTCGGCTCATCGGCCAGGATGATCAGCGGGTCATTCGACATGGCGCGGGCGATGGCAACACGCTGCTGCTGTCCGCCCGAGAGTTCGGAGGGGCGGTGGTGGAGGCGGTCGCCCAGGCCCACCAGCTCGGCCAGCGCCTCGGAGCGCCGACGGCACTCGCGCGCCGACCAGCCTTGATAGTAGAGCGGCACCTCGATGTTCTCCAGCACGGAGAGCTGTTGGATGAGGTTGTAGGACTGGAAGATGAAGCCCAGGCGCCGACATCGCACATCGGAGAGCTCAGCGTCGCTCAGCCTGGCCACATCCTCGCCGCCGAGGAAGTAGGAGCCGGCAGTCGGCGTGTCCAGGCACCCGAGGATGTTGAGGAAGGTGGACTTCCCCGAGCCGGAGGGTCCCATGATGGCCAGGTAGGCCCCCTCCTCGATGGCAAGAGAGACCCCGCGGAGGGCGGGCACGAGCACCGGCCCCATCCTGTAGGTCTTCACCAGCCCGCAGACCTCGGCAATCGCCATTCGACTATCCCGTGCCCCCCGGCTTGGCTGAATCGTGGGATTCTGAAGAGGCCCTCGGGCGCTTGCGGTCCGTGCGTGGGGGCTTGCCGCCGGGTCCCTCGGGGCGCCGATCCCCCGAATCGCGCGGCCCGGGGTCGCGCCCAGGGGGGGGCACAGGCGGCGCGTCACCGTTCAACTCGTCTTCCTTCTTGGTTGCTTCCTCCTCCTCCTTGGACGGGGCCGTCTGCGGGGCCTCGAGGAGCACGAGCTCGCCTGCGGCAAGCCCAGCGGCAATCTCCACCGTCTGGTCATTGGACTCGCCGGTCACCACGTCGCGTGGCTCCTCGGAACCGTCGCTCCTGAGAACGTATACGATGGTTCTGCCGCGCCGCGCGCCTACGGCCTGCACGGGCACCTGGAGCACGTTCTTGAGGGTCTTGACGTCGATCTCGACATTGGCCGACATGCCCGGCTTCAGCCCCGTCAGGTCGCCCTCGATGCTTACCTGGGTGTCATACTCCTTGAGGTCCGGGTTGATCCAGGACGAGGAGGTGTTGGGCAGGATAGCCACCTTAAGGACCTTGCCCGTGAACCGCCGGTTCGGGAACGCATCCACCGTGATCCGCGCGTTCTGGTCACGCTTGACTTTGTCCACCACGGTCTCATGAACGCGAATGTTGACGGCGAGCGACGTGAGATCGGGCATCTTGATGATCTCCTGCTGCTCCCGAACGGTCGCTCCCGTCTCAATCGGGGTGCCCGACCAGTGACGCCCCGAGCCCGAGGTCGCGTAGACGACCAGGCCGGGTTTCGTCGCGCGCATCGTGCAATTCTCGAGCTGAGTCCGCAGCTTCTCGAGGCGGTCCTTCTGGAGGAGGTACTTGGACTCGGACGACTTGACCTCGGCCTCGTAGCCGGCGAGGGCGCTGCGTGCGCGGGCCTTGATGCGCTCCAACTCGCGCTGGGTCTCGCGGTAGCCGGAGAGGAGTTTCTCGGCCTCCTTGGGCAGATCGTAGCGCAGGTAGAGTTCCCGCGCGGTGAGAGCCTGGTCAAGGGCAATGCGCGCGCGCATCAAGGCGAGCTGCTCGGCCTCGAGTTGCTGCGAGCTCTTGATTCCGAGGTGCCGCAGCCGTGCGTAGCTGGCCACTTTGTCGGCTGCCCGCTTGAACTCCTCGAAGGCCAGCCCGATGTCGGCCTCGAACTTGCGCGTCTTCTGGAGGGCTGTCCCGCCGAGGAGCTCGTCCAGGCTCTCGGCCTGGGCAGCCGCTCCCGCAATGGCCGAGCGGCCGCCCTCCGCCGCCTCCTTCCGGGCGGACTTCCCCTGAGCGTCCTGTTTGCCTCGAGGCCCCGCGTCACCGCTCTCCGAGGCGGGCTCCTTGAGGGCCTTCTCCACTTCGACGAGCGAACGGGCGACTTCCGCCTCCACGGCCCGGCGGTCGTTGATGGCGTCGGTGCACAGGCGGGCGGCCAAGGCGGCCAAGTCTCCACGCCCTTCGAGGGCGTCTTCAGCAAGCTTCTGGCCCACATAGGCTTGGAGATCCATCTTCCCGAAGCGTACGTCAAGTTCCCCTTGCTTGATCTTGCTTTCCCCTGCGCTCTTCTCGATGTCGTAAGACTCCTTGGCCTGCTTGTACGTGGCCTCGGCGGTGGCGAAGGTGACTTCCTGTTGGCTCAGCTTCTCCCGGATATCCTTGGAGTCCAGCTCGACCAGGATCTTGCCCTGCTTCACGTCCTCTTCGGTGATGATCGTGCCTTCGGGGACAAGGTTGATGATGGTGTTCATCCCCTCCACCCTGGACTTGATGATCTCAGACTGGAGGGAGTCAATGCTCCCAGTGTCGCGGATGACAATGGGCAAGTCGGCGCGCTGCACGGTGTAGGTGGCTCGTGTGGCCGTGGGGGCCGCTGTGCGCGAGCGCCACAGCCGGGGAGCCCCCAGGGCTCCCGCCGCAACAACGGCGGGGACCAACAGCCACGGCCACCAGCGCCGTCGGGGAAGCGAAATGGGCGAGCGGGCCGCGTGGGCCGGTGCTCCGGCCTCACGGGCGGGGCTCAAGAGGCCGGCCAAGCCCACGGCCTCGTCGTCGCTGCTGAGAATGGAATTGGCCCTACTGTTGGTTGACATCGGTCACTTCCTGCCAGACGCCGTTCTCGTCCACGCGCAACAGCTCCGTGTCGCGCCAGAGTGCGAGGCGGGCGAGGATATGGTCCACCAAAGCCCTGGTCAGGGCATTCTGAGCATTCACAAGGGCCTCGTTGGCATCGAGAAGGTCGCGGGCGATTGCCTCTCCGATGCGGAAGAGCTCTCGGGCGGCCTGCTCGCGGCGTTGAGCGAGGGCCACGCTATCGCGCTCGATGCGATAGGTGGCACTGGTCTCCTGAAGGGTGCGCGACGCCTCGCGCACCTCCAGCTTGATCCTCTCGCGCAGGTCGTCGGCACTGCGGCGGGCTCGGTCGAGCCCTATGAGCGCGCTTCGGTACACATTCCGCTCTTCCAGGCGCTGGAGCGGGAGGCCAACGGTGACCCCCGCGCTGTACGTGCCGCGGTGCGGCTCCAGCTTGAGGGCATTCGTCGGCGGGTCGGACGGGATGCTGGCGCTTACCTTGAGGTCCACGTCCGGGGCCAGGCCGTTCCGGGCGATCTCGACGGCCCGCTCGGCATCACCGACCCGGTCCATGGCCGTCAGGAGGTCGAGCCGCCGCTCGAGTGCGATGGCCGAGGCGGCATCGGGCGAGAGCGTGATCTCGCGCAACCCGGCCTCACGGAGGCGATCACCCTCGACGGGGTCGAGTTCCACGATTGCGTCGGCTGGGAGGCCAAGGAAGACTTTGAACTGGTCGATCTGCTCGCGGTACTGTCGCAAGGCCCGCACCCAGCTCGCCCGGGCGCGCAACTCGTCCTGACGGATCTGGTCCACCTGGAGGGCCTCCACGAGGCCCTCCAGCTTCTCCGCCTCACGATCGGTCCGCGACTGGCGAATGCGCTTGTAGTTGCTCCACTGGTTCATCACCGTATCGCGCTGTTGAAGGACGCGGTAGTACCGGCTGGTGACATCCACGCAGAAGCTCTTGCGGTAGTGGGCGAACGTGCGGAGAGCGTACACCACGTCGCGCTCGGCCTGCGTGAGGCCCTCTTTGGCCACCAGACTTCCGTAGTTGCGCCACAGGGGCTGGAGGAACTCCAGTCCCAGCAAGGATGTGGCTGTGGTGCGCGGGTCGCCCGTCGAGAAGCGGACGAGGTCGGTAGCCAGACTGGCCGTCAATCGGCCCCCCATGTCCAGGAGGCGGCTGAAGGTGAAGGCAGACCCGAACTCCCCCCACTTGCTGTTCGGTGTGCGGGTGGCGCCGGCGCTCAACCTGCCCGTCCACTGCGGGTCCCATCGGAAGCGCTCGCGCGTCAGTGCCAGGACGACCAGGTAGAGGTCCTCCTCGCGTGTCTGATACTCTCGGCTGTGGCGGGCCGCCAGCTCGAGGGCCTCGCGCAGTGTGAGGCGGTGAGCGCCTTCCAGGGGAGGGAGGCCATTGCCCCTTTCGGCAGCTTCCGTATCGTCCTGAGGCGCGGGAAGCTCGCCAGGTTCCTTCGGACGTGGCGGGGTGAATCGCTCGAGTTCCTCCTGGCCAACCCGTTCGATGCTCACGGTGGCCGGCGTGCCGGGCACGGCGTCGCGCCGTTGCTCGACAATCTGTGAGACCTCGTGGTCTGCCTTCTCCGCCGCATCCTCGCGGAGCACCCTCCGCCGGCACCCAGGGGCGCAGCCGGGCATGAGAAGGCTGAGAGCGAGAAACGCATGAAATGCTCGGTGCGAGAAGGGCATCCTCGGTCTCGGAAGCAGTCGTGGCCACCAGGCGCAGCTACCCTGCGACAATACCCTAACTTAGCACGATCGCCCCGAATGTTCAACCAGAAAGGCGTGATTTTTCGGCCAGCGCGGGGCAGCGCCCCGAGCGACCAAGGCAGCGGACGAGGGCCTGGCCTGTGTACGAGTGCGGGGTGCCGGCTACGGCCTCCGGGGGGCCCTCCGCGACGACATGGCCGCCGGCGTCGCCGCCCTCCGGGCCCAGGTCAATCACCCAGTCTGCACACTTGATCACGTCGAGGTTGTGCTCGATGACCAGCACCGTGTTCCCGCGGTCGGCCAGAGTCGCGAGGACTTGGAGGAGGCGGGAGATGTCGGCGAAGTGCAGGCCCGTCGTTGGCTCGTCCAGGATGTAGAGCGTGTTGCCCGTTGAGACCCTGGCGAGCTCGGTGGAGAGCTTCACGCGCTGAGCCTCTCCGCCTGAGAGGGTAGTGCTGGCTTGCCCGAGGGCGACATAACCAAGGCCAACGGCGCACAGGGTATCGAGAATGCGCTTGACCCGGGGGAAAGCGTCGAAGAGGGCCAGGGCCTCCTCGACCTGGAGGTCCAGGACGTCGGCGATGGACTTGCCCTTGTAGCGGATGTCAAGCGTTTCGCGGTTGTAGCGCCGCCCCTTGCAGGTCTCGCAGGTGACGTAGAGGTCGGGCAGGAAATGCATCTCGATGCGCTTGGTGCCCTGGCCCTCACAGGAGTCGCAGCGGCCGCCTCGCACGTTGAAGCTGAAGCGGCCCGCCGTGTAGCCGCGGACTCTGGACTCCTTCAGCCCGGCGAAGATGCGGCGAATATCGTCGAAAACGCCCGTGTAGGTTCCCGGGTTGGAGCGGGGCGTGCGGCCGATCGGGGACTGGTCAATGACGATGACCTTGTCAATCTGCTCGATGCCCGTGATGCCCTTGTGCTTGCCCGGCTTGGCCCGGCTGGCGTGGAAGTGGCGCATCAGTGCCCGGTAGAGCACGTCGTTGACAAGGGTGCTCTTGCCGGACCCGCTCACCCCCGTGACGCACACGATGCCGCCGAGAGGGATGGCGACGTCGATCCCCTTCAGGTTATTAGCGGCCGCTTTGCGAACCACCAAGGCGCGGGCCTTCGACACGGGGCGCCGCCTCCGAGGCGTCTCAATGGCGAGGCGTCCCGAGAGGTACTGGCCCGTCAGCGAGGCCGGGGCAGCCAGGATCTGGTCGAGAGTGCCCTGGGCCACCACGTTCCCGCCGTGGACGCCGGCTCCAGGCCCGAGGTCAATGATGTGGTCGGCGCTGCGGATGGTAAGTTCGTCGTGCTCGACCACGATCACAGAGTTGCCGAGTTCCTGAAGCCGCCGCAAGCTGGCGATGAGGCGGGCAGCGTCGCGCTGGTGGAGGCCGATCGTCGGTTCGTCGAGAACGTAGCACACGCCGACCAGGCCCGACCCCACTTGGGTGGCGAGGCGGATTCTTTGCGCCTCGCCGCCTGAGAGGCTGCTGCTCGCCCGGTCGAGGGTCAGGTAGCCGATCCCCACGTCCATCATGAATTGCAGGCGCTGGACAGCCTCGTGCAGAATCGGCTGGGCGATTGCCGCCTTTTCGGGTGGCAGGGCGAGCGCCTGGAGGAAGTCGCGCGCATCCGCAATGGGCAACGCCACGACCTCCTGGATGTGGCGGCCGCCTACCTGGACGGCGCGGGCCTCGGGGCGCAGGCGCGCGCCCTGGCACTCGCGGCAGGGCAACTCACCCATGTAGCCCATCAGGCGCGACTTGAGCGAGTCGCTCTCGGTCTTGCGGAAGCGTTCGTGCAGGTCGGGGATCACTCCGCGGAAGTGATGGGCGTTGTCGGCCCCCCCCTCGGGCTCGCCGCCGTGAAGCAAGGCACGCTGCACCGTGGCGGGCAGCTTGTCGTAGGGAGTGGTCATGCCGACACCGAAGTCCCGGCAGAAGCGCTCGAGGGCGCGGTTGTACCAGGACGACATGGCTTCGCCGCGTCGCCAGGGGTGGATGGCGCCTTGGGCCAGGCTCAACGACTTGTCGGGGACGATGAGGTCGGGGTCGAACTCCAGGCACGTGCCGAGACCTCCGCACGCCGGACAGGCGCCGTAAGGGCTATTGAATGAGAAGAGCCTGGGGGTCAATTCCTCGAGGCTGACCCCGCAATCGGGGCAGCCGTAGTGGCGGCTGTAGAGGGTGTCTTCCCAGCGATTCCCCGAGGCTCGCGCGATCACAACCAGCCCGTCGGCCAGGTGGAGAGCGGTCTCGACGGAGTCGTGGAGCCGTGACCGGTGCTGAGGGTCAACCACCAGCCTGTCCACGACGGCATCGATCGAGTGAGGCTTGCGCTTGTCGAGGTGGGGCACTCCTTCCAGCGGGTAGACCTCGCCGTCCACCCTCACGCGCACCAGACCCTCGCGGCCTATGCGGTCGATCAGCTCCTTGTGCTCGCCCTTGCGGCCGCGTGCCATCGGGGCAAGGACCATGAAGCGCAGGCCCGCCGGCAGGGCGAGAACCGCCTCGACGATCTGCTCCGGCGACTGTTGGCGGATGGCCCGGCCGCACAGGGGGCAATGTGGCTCGCCCACGCGGGCGTAGAGGAGGCGGAGGTAGTCGTAGACCTCCGTGGTCGTTCCCACCGTCGAGCGCGGATTGCCGATCCCGGTGTGCTGCTCGATCGAGATCGTCGGGGGCAGGCCGTCCACGGACTCGACGTTCGCCTTCGGCATCTGCTCCAGGAACTGCCGCGCGTAGGCGGAGAGGCTCTCGATGTACCGCCTCTGGCCCTCGGCGAAAACGGTGTCGAAGGCGAGGGAACTCTTGCCGGAGCCGCTGAGGCCGGTGATCACGACCAGCCGGTCGCGCGGAATGGCAATATCGAAGCCCCGCAGGTTGTGTTCTGCGGCGCCTTTGATGACGATGCAGTTGCCGGTGTCTGGCACTTGGCAGCCTTCCTTCACCTCGGACGGTAGCGCGCGGCGCGGGAGGAGTCAAGTTGACTTTCGCGCGCGGGGAACGTACAATCCAGAAGGAGCATCAGTATAACCGAGATTGGGGCGAGCATGATTCAGTGCGAACTCGTCAAGATCATGATCACTGAGACGGCGGACCCGCAGGTGATCGTGCTGAAAGAGGTGGACGGCGAGCGCGCCTTCCCGATCCTGATTGGGATCTCGGAGGCGATTGCCATAGACCGCAAGATCAAAGGCTACGAGCCGGCGCGTCCGCTCACGCACGATCTTCTGGCCAGCGTGATGACGCGCCTGGGGGCCTCGCTGGACCGCATCGAGGTCTGCGGGTTGCGCGACAACACGTTTTTCGCGAAACTGATCGTCTCCAGGGATGGCGAGACGATCGAGATCGACTCGCGGCCCAGCGACGCGATCGCCTTGGCCGTGCGGCTGGAGGCGCCCATCTTCGTCGCTGAGGAAGTGATTGACGAAGTGTGCCAGTAGGCTCTTCCCTGGGCGGGCGCGCAGAGCGAGGCGGGTTGGCCGAGTGGTCGAAGGCGACGGTTTTGAAAACCGTTGCGAAGCTCCCCATGCACAAGACGCAAGCCAAGATGTGCCCGTAGGTTGTGGCGGCAGTGGCGTGTGCGCCGCCCCTGGCCTGACAGCAGATTTGCAGCGGTCCGCGAAGAAATGCCCCCCCGATCTGGCCGAGGTCAAGGGCGCGTGGCGCAACCTGTCGGCCACGGCACGGGCGGCGATCCTTGAGGTCGTGCGCCTGGATGTGAACGCCCGACGCGCTGCCGACGCGGGGATCGCCCGCAAGGCGTGGCGGCGTGTGCGGTGCGGGCGGCGGCTGGCGGGGAGGGCGGCGCTGTGAACGCTCCCCACGCCGATGCCTGCCTGCCCCCACACACGCCACACGATGCCCCTGCGTGGCCTACAGGCGACGCGGGGGCGGGTGCGCGACATTCCCTGCCTTGCCCCACGAGGACGGCCCCCACGCCCACGGCGGGGCTGCGCTTCCGCCTGCGGGCGCTGCGGGAGCGCTGCAAGGATTGTGTGGGCGGGCCGCAACTGGCGTCGCGCTGTGACGATGCCCGCTGCCCCTTGCACGACTACCGCACGGGGCACCGGCCACGGGGCCGCAAGGCGAAGCGGACGCCCCTCAAGGCGCTGCGGGCTTACTGCCTCTGGTGCTGCAAGGCGCAGCCGGGCGAAGTCCGCCTGTGCCCGGCCACGGGCTGCGCGCTCTGGCCGTGGCGGCGGGGGCGGTCCCGAACGGGTGAGGGTGCGCGGGGCAGTCGCCCGTGACGGCCCCTTGCCGCGCGAAATGGCCAGCGCTGCAAGCAGTTCCAGAAGCCGCGCGATGCGATTGACCCATCAGCCTTGCCGGTGCATGAGTGTGCGGATTGAGGGGAAGACGCGGACACAACGGAAAAAGTCGGATCGCGATTGGTGGTGCCTGTTATATGCCCTTCCGCTGCGGGAAGAAACCTCGGGGTATAGCGCAACGATACACCGCTTGTGGGGAGGGGGAAAGAGGGAGGGGGCATGGGCCATGATCCATGCTATGGCGTAGAGGGGCGTCAACGCCTCGAAGCCGGGAGGGGTAGTTGGGCGGGGGGCTGCGTCTGCGGGACTTTGCGGAGCGCGTGGGATGGCGCTAGGAATCCCACGCGGCTTGTCAAGGGGTCGGGACGCGCGCGGCAGTCGCGCTGGACAATTGGAGCTTGGCGCGCCACAATGGGCTAGCCCGCGCGATCTCGCGGGCCGGGGCTAGGGTCGCTCCCGAACGCGGATACCCTTGCCGCTGCCCCGGCCCGGTCCTCCCAAGGGCGCAAGGAAGGGGTTGCGATGCCGGCGCCAGACCTTGAACGCCTGAAGTGGGCTTGCCGAGTGGCTTGCCCGGGAAGGCTGGGTTACGCGCTGCATCAAGCGCATGGTTGAGGGAGGTGGCAATGATCCCCTACCGATGCGAGTGTGGCAAGGTGTACCCCTTGGCGGACGAGCATGCCGGCGCACAAGTGACTTGCCCGGTATGCAACCGGGTAGGGACAATCGCACTTGCCGATGGTCAGGTGTCGCAAGGCGACAGAGCGAGAAGCTCGGACGATCTTGACCGGCTGACGATAACGACAGATGCGGGGAAACTGGCGTTCCGACTGCTCATGGCTCATCGGTTCATTGTCGGGGCTGTAAAACGGTACGCCTCTTTGGTGACGACGGACGCGACTGAACCTAACGTGCCTCTCAGCACCGACGTTCGGGGGAGGGAGGGCGACGAGATAATCGCACGGGAAATCGAGGCAATCTTAGGTCGTGACCTCGTCAAGCGGCTCCTGGTTACCATCGAGTCCGTTCCGCCTTTCGTTCCAGGTCAGGAAGTAGTAAGCGCGGATGAGTCGGCGGCCAGCGCCATCTTCGCAGCACAGTGTCGGCTCGAAGAAGCTGCAAGACCTATCCTGCCCAAGGTGTTTACTGACGATCCGCTTGGTGATGGTCTATTCAAGAGGGACAGGTGGATCTGGCCCAGGTTGCCGCTGGCCCAGCGTGGGATGCCCTGGCAGCTCTACTGGCAGCGCATGGGGTCCACCCCCAATGCCATATGCTCCAAGCTCCGGCACGTGATGAACGTCGAGGAACACTCCCTGAATCGAGAATACGAGCAAAGCCCCAAGGGCGGGCTCTCCAAGAAACCGCGCCGGCGCAGGCGCGCAAGCGAAGCCGCCAGCAAACTGACGGTCAGGCAGCTTGAGGCAGTGCAGATTGTCGGCGAGTGCAAGGGGAACTTCACGGAAGCCGCGCGGCGCATGGGTCTCAAGGACCCCAAGAGCGTTCGGGAGCTTTACGAAAAAGGGGTGCGGAAGGCAGGGGTTGCGGCGGTCTTGAAGCCCAAGATGATACGTGAGGCGCAGGACAGGCGGGGGCAGTCGTTGATTGCTGACAAGGACGAGGGCGAAGGTGTGAAGACGCTGGGGCCGGCGGCGAGGGGGACGGTGCTGAAGGACCGGCGCTGGTAGGGGTGCCGGGGGTTCGGTTCGGGGTAGGTTACGCATTTCTGCGCTTTTTTTCCTTCCTCCCAAGACGTGATTCTCCAATCACTTGCGGCTGACACCGGGGGTATCCAGTCCTTACGCTACCCCCTTTTCTCGGAAGAGGTCGAGGGGAGAGAGACCTTTTCTGAGGAGACGGCCATGAGCCGCAAGGTGACGAAGGCTGAGGAACGGGCCTTCCGCGAGTTGGCCCGCGTGGCGCGGAAGCTGCGGCGCGCGCAGGAACGCGCACAGAAGGCAGAGAAGGGAGGGCGCGACAATGCTTGAGCGAACAACGGGCTGTGAGTTGGCGACGGTTCGGGAAGCGGCAGAGCTGCTGCGGATTCACCCGCGCAGCGTGTGGCGGCTGAGTGCGCTGGCCGAGGCGGGCACGGGGGGTTTTCCCCGGCCCGTGCGGCTGGCGGCGAAAACCGTCCGCTGGCGCGTGGCGGACATTCAACGGTACCTCGACGGCCTGGCCGGGGAGGGGAAGCGATGAGCCACAACGGGACTCCCCCCTACGACGCGGATGCGGAACAGGCGGTGATCGGGTCGTTGCTGATTGACAACGACACGTTTGAGGATGTGGCGCGGCTCGTGGGGGCGGGCGATTTCTACCTCAACGGCAACCGGCGCATCTTCGAGGCGGCGGCCGCAGAGATCGCGGCGGGTCGGTCGGCGGACGCCGTGACGATGACGGCGGCGCTTGAGGCGTCGGGCCAGCTTGAAGCCATAGGTGGCGCGGATGCGCTGGTCGAGTTGCTTGAGAAGGTGCCCACTGCGGCGAATGCGGAGCACTACGCGCGGATCGTGGCTGACCGCGCGCGACGGCGGCGGATCATCGAGGCGGCTGAGCGCGCCGCACAGCGGGCCGCCGACTTGACGGCAGACGATGCCGAGATCGCGACGGCGCTTGAGGCCGTGGCCGCTGCGGGCAACGGGGCTTGGCGCGGCGGAGCCGAGGCGGTGCTGGTGAAGATGGCGGACGTGGCCCCCGAGCCGGTGCGCTGGGTGTGGCCGTGGCGGGTGCCCCTGGGCAAGCTGACGCTGTTCGCCGGCGATCCTGGCCTGGGCAAGAGCCTGCTGAGCCTCGACATTGCGGCACGAGTGACTCGAGGTGCCCACTGGCCCGGCCCCGACGCGGCGGGCGAACCCGCGCCCCTGGGCAACGTGATCCTGCTGTCGGCAGAAGACGACAAGGCCGACACTATCCGGCCCCGGCTCGATGCGGCGGGGGCCGACGTGGAGCGGATCGTGGTGCTGGACTCGGTTCGGGAGCGTGGCGGGGAACGGGGCTTCACCCTGGCGGACCTTCCCATCCTGAGCCGGGCAATCGAGGACACGGGGGGCGTCAACCTTGTGGTGATTGATCCCCTGAGCGCCTACCTGGGCGGCGTGGACAGCCACAGGAACGCCGAAGTGCGAAGCCTGCTCGGGCCGTTGAAGGCCCTGGCCGAAGCGCGGGGCGTGGCTGTGGCGGCTGTGACGCATCTCTGCAAAGGCGGCGGGCAGTCGGCGCTCTACCGCGCGATGGGGAGTCTTGGGTTCGTGGCCGCGGCCCGCGCCTACTGGGTGCTGTCGCGCGACGGCGACGATCCCAAGCGGGTGCTGATGCTGCCGGGGAAGCAGAACCTTGCGCCCGACGTGGGGGGCCTGGCCTTCCGCGTCGAGGACTCCCCGGACTCCCCTGGCGTGCCCGTGCTGGCGTGGGAGTCGAGCGCCGTCACAGTGCCCGTTGACGAGGTGCTCGCGTCATGCGTCCCGGCGGACCGCGAGACGCGCCGGGAGCGCGACGAGGCCGCCGACTGGCTCCGGGGCTTCCTGGCGGGTGGGCCGGTGCCAAAGGCTGAGGTCGTGGCCGCTGCAAAGTCGAACCGCCACGCCTGGCATACCGTGCGGCGGGCCGCCGACAGCATCGGCGTGGAACACCCGCGCGACGGTTTCGGGCGTGGGTCCAAGGTGCTGTGGAAGCTGCCCGATGGCGCATAGTTGCCCAGAAAGCCCATACATGCCCACGCCTGAGAGTGGACAAGTATGGGGGAAGTGGGCAAGTATCAGGCTGGGCGTGGAATCCAAGCGTCAAGGGTTCGGGCGGGGTCCGACGCACGGGGCCGCAAAGAATCGGACTTGACAAGCGAATGGAAGTATGGTAACATAGATTAGCATGAACACCAGACAAGTGAAACCCACGATGGCTGAGTTGCTTCGGGAGGCCCTGGAGGGCCGCACGGAATCGCTGCGGGCAATCGAGCGGGCCACGGGGGTGAAACACCCTGCGATGGTCAACTTCCTGTCGAGGAAGCGCTCGTTTCACCTGGACAGCGCGGACAAGCTGGCCGCCTACTTTGGGATCGAGGTGAAGCGGCCGCGGAAACGGCGAAAGGGGTAACGCATGGCGTCCATCTTCAAGCGCGGGGGGCGCAAGGCCCCCAAGGGTGCCCCGTGGGTGATCGCCTACTATGACGAGCACGGGGTACGGCGCACGGAAACAACGTGCGCCGACAAGGAAGCCGCGGAGCAGATCGCCCGCAAGCGGGAAACCGACGTGGCGTTGCGGCGGGCCGGCCTGGGCGATCCGCGCGAACGGCAATGGGCGGCGGCAGAGGGCCGGCTGCTGAGTGACCATCTGGCCGACTACCAGAAGGCCCTTGAAGCAGCGGGCCGCACGGCGCAGCATTCCCGTCTGACAAAGGCGCGGGTGACTCGCCTGCTCGACATGACGGGGGCCACGCGCATCAGCAGCCTGTTGCCGGCGGCGTTCCAAGCCGCCGTGGGGAAGCTGATTGAGGGCGGGCTATCGAAGCAGAGCGCCACGCACTACGTCCGGGCCGTCAAAGCCTTCTCGGCGTGGCTCTGGCGGGAGGGCCGCTGCCGTGACGACCGGCTCAAACCGCTGCAAGGCTACAACGCCGCCGAGGACCGCCGCCACGAGCGCGCCCCCCTGAGTGACGACGAGATCGGAAGGGTTGTGCGGGCCGCCCTTGAAGGCCCCACCATCGAGGGGGTAGCGGGCGACGTGCGGGCAATGGCCTATGTTGTGGCGAGCGTGACGGGGTTGCGGGCGAATGAGCTGCGCTCTTTGACTCCGCAGTCGTTCAGGCTCGACGCCGAGCCGCCCGCCGTGGTCGTGGCGGCCCGCAGCAGCAAGCGGCGACGCCTCGACCGTCAGCCGTTGCCGCCTGGGGTTGTGCCCGTGCTGCGGGCGTGGCTGTCGGGGCGGGCAGAGGGCGCGCCGGTGTTTCCGCTGCCGTCCGACACGGCGGGGATGCTGCGGCGCGACCTGGCCGCCGCGCGCGAAGCGTGGCTTGCCGAGGCGGGGCCAGAAGACAGGGCGCGGTGGGAGCAAAGCGACTTCCTGTGCTACCGCGACCATCAGGGCCGCTACCGTGACTTCCACGCGCTGCGGCACGGCTTCGCAACGGCAGTGGCCCGCGTTGCCACGCCTCGTGTCGCGCAAGACCTGGCCCGCCATTCGACGCCGGCGTTGACCATCGGCACCTACTCCCACAGTGACGACGCTGAGCGGTCCCGGGCCGTGGCGCAGTTGCCTCTGGCCCGCAGCGCATGTGCAGCGGTCCGGTGGCACGAGGCAGCACAGAAGGCCATCAATGCAGCGCCTTGCGCTGTACGGCCCGATGTGGTATACTCGATGGCATATGGCGAGAATCGCCGATTTGACAGCGTAGACGCCTGCTGGCGGGTTGGCCGAGTGGTCGAAGGCGACGGTTTTGAAAACCGTTGACGGCAGAAATGTCGTCCGGGGGTTCGAATCCCTCACCCGCCGCCACGGACAGGTTGGCGGCGCGAGGCGCCGGCTGGTGCGGTGCGCGGGCTGGGGGGACGGGGCAGCGGCCCGCGGGCCTCAGGCATACTGCTTGCCGCGCGGCACGACGACAATCCCCTTGGTTGTGACGGTATAAGCGGCGGCATCGGCGGCACGGTCGAGGCCAATGACGGTGCCGTCGGGTATGTGAACTCCCTTGTCAATGATGGCGCGGTGAATTGTGCAGCCGCGGCCGATGGTGCAGTCGTCCATGATGATGGATTCGGTGACGCGGGCGCCTTCCTCCACGCGAACGCTGGGGGAGAGGATGGAACGTTCCACGTAGCCGCCGCTGACGATGCAGCCGGGGGAGATGAGGGAGTTGATGACCATGCCGCGGCGCCCCTGGGGGCCGTCCTCGTTGAAGACGGTCTTCGCGGGGGGAACCTGGAGAGGGGCGGTGCGGATGGGCCAGTCATCGTCGTAGAGGTTGAAGAGAGGGTCGACTTCCACCAGGTCGAGATTGGCCTCCCAGTAGGCGTCGCGGGTGCCGATGTCGCGCCAGTACTTCTGGGGCTTCTTGTTCTCGTCCTTGAAGTCGTGGGCGTAGACGGCGTGGGTCTTGATCATGTGGGGAATGATGTTCTTGCCGAAGTCGTGCTGCGAGTCCCGCTTGGCGTCGGCGATGATCTCCCGGACCAGCACGGGGGTGTTGAAGAGATAGACGCCCATGGAGGCGAGGCAGAGGTTTGGGGAGCCCGGGAGAGTCGGCGGGTCCTCGGCCTTTTCTTTGAAATCTATGATCCGCGATTCGCGGTCCACCACGGCAACCCCAAGGCGTTTGGCTTCTTCCTTGGGCACCGGGATGCAGGCGATGGTGAGGTCGGCGCTCTTCTCCAGGTGCGCGTCGAGCATGGCGCGGTAGTTCATCTTGTAGACGTGGTCGCCGGAGAGGATGAAGGTGAGGTGGGGGCGCTCCTGCTCGAGCGTGTAGATGTTCTGGTAGATGGCATCGGCCGTGCCGAGGTACCAGGAGGTGCTCATCCGCTGCTGGGGGGGAATGCATCGGATGAACTCGCCAAGTTCGTGGCTGAGGATGTTCCAGGCGAAGTGGATGTGGTAGTCGAGGGAACTGCTTTTGTACTGGGTGAGGACGAAGACGCGGCGGATGCCGGAATTGATGCAGTTGGACAGGGTGAAGTCAATGATGCGGTAGGTGCCGCCGAAGGGGACCGCCGGCTTGGCTCGGTCGCGGGTCAGGGGGTAGAGGCGCTCGCCTTGCCCGCCGGCGAGGATCATGGCGATGACTTTGAGGCGCGGACCGTGTGAGGTGATGATCGACATGCGGGGGCTCCGGGGTCACGGGGTCTCGTGGGCGCCGTGCTTGGCCAACACGCGCTTGATCTCGGACTTCAGCTCTGCGAGGTCGGACGACTTGACGACGTAGGCGTCGGCCGACCAGGCCATGAAGTTGTCCTTGTACGTGGCATAGGCGGTGTGGAGGATGATGGGAATGCGGTTGTTCGTGGCCAGGATGCGCCCGAGGGCCTCGATGCCGTCCATGTCCGGCATTGCCACGTCCAGGACCACAAGGTCGGGGGTCACCTTCTTCACGGTCTCGAGTGCTTCGGTGCCGCCGCCTGCCACCACGACATCGTAGCCCTCCTCGCGGAGTTCTTCGGCGAAGAGGAGTTGCTGATGGGCGTCGTCCTCGACAAGCAGAATCAGAGCCATGGTGCGTTCTCCGTGCTGGGGTTCAATGCGTTTCTTTCTCGGGAATGGGCAGCGAGAGCGTGAAGGAGCTGCCCGCGCCCGGTGCGCTGTCAACCAGGATCTCTCCGCCATGGTCGTGGATGATCTTCTGGCTGACGGAGAGCCCCAGCCCTGTGCCGCCGACTTTGGTGGTGAAGAACGGCTGGAACAGGTTCTCGCGGACGCTCTCGGACATGCCTTGTCCTGTGTCCGTAAGCACCACCTCAACCCGGTCCGCGAGGGCTCGGGTGGTGATGGTGAGTTCTCCGCCGTTGGGCATGGATTCGATGGCGTTCTGGCAGAGGTTGAGCAGCACCTGGCGGATCTGCTCCGGGTCGAAGCGCAGGAGCGGGCAGTTGGGGTCGAGCTTCTTGTGCACGACGATGTGGCGTTCGGCGAACACGTTCTCGTGGAAGGAGCAGAGGGCCTCGACCGACTCGTTGAGGTCGCGTTCGCGGAGGACCGGGGTGCCGGGCTTCGAGAAGTTCATCACATTGGCCAGGATTTGCTCCAGGCGTTCCACCTCTTCGAGGATGATTCGCGCGTTGCGTTCGACTTTGGGTGCGTTGGTGGTGGCTCGGAGGATCGCGCGGGAGAAGCCGCCGATGGTGGCCAGGGGATTGCGGATCTCGTGGGCCACGTGGGCGGCCAGCCTGCCGACGACCGCGAGGCGCTCGGAGCGGACGAGGCGGTCGCGCGTCTCCTCGAGTTCGGCGACTTTCTCCTCCAGGCGTTTGTAGGCGGTGGCCGCCGCGATGGCCAGGCCGGCATGGTTGGCGAAGGTCTGAAGCATTTCGACCTCGCGCTCGCCGATGGGATGGTCGGTGAAGGCGTTGTCGGCAATGATGACGCCCAACGCGTCGTCGCGCGCGATCAGGGGCACGCAGACACACTGCCGCGCCCAGAGAAGCGACCGCAGGGAGGGGCTCACCCCGAGGTCGGCGTTGGCCACCAGGAGCGGGCGCTGCTCCACGAGGGCGCGCACGGGCACCTGCTGGGTGTCGGAGAGCGGCATGTGAATCTGGCGGGCCAGATAGCGCATGGCGTTCCCCTCCGCTGTCCTCGCCGCGTCCACCGTCGCCAGCAGATCGTCGAGCGTCTGCGCCCGCTGGGAGAGTTCGCGCCAGATTCTCGATGCCTCCTCGTGAGAAGTCGGCCCGACGCCCAGTTGGCCCTCGAGCAGGGTGCGGTCCTCATTCACCAGGAGCAGGAACGCTCGGTTGAAGCCCAGGCCAGGGCCCGCCGTGACGCAGACGAGCACCATGTGAAGGAGGCGGTCCAGCTCCACAACGCCCTGCATGACCTGGCTCAGCTTGTGGAGGAGGGCGAGGCGCTCGATGTTCTGCACGTGCTCGGTCACATCGGAGGCGAGCATCAGAATCTGGGTGACGTTGCCGGCGGCGTCGCGGATCGGGGCGAAGATGTTCTGGAAGTGACGCGTGCCGAGGCGCTCGCTGTGTCTGCATTGGGTGTCGGACTGTGCTTCACCGGTCGTGAACGTCAGCAGCGCTCGGCAGTTGGGGCAGGGGAGCTGCTGGCTCGAGTGGAGAATGTGGCATTTCTGGCCCACGAGGGAGCTGTCGTTGCCGAACCAGCGGTTGATGGTCTTGTTGCACCACGCGATGGTGAGGTCGGGGTCGATCAGGGCGAGGCCCGCCCCCATGGCCGAAACGACGTCGTCCAGCTTCTGCTTCTCACGCAGGAGGGCCTCTTGCGCGAGGCGGCGGTCGGTGATGTCGTTGATGAACACCAGCGCTCGCCGTTGGGCGCGCCGGGCGACAGGGCTGAGATGAATGTCCGCGATGCACCTGCCACGGGGCAGTGCGATGGGGACGGCGGGGAAGGTCCGCGGCCCCTCGCCGTCAATGAGGGCCTCGATGGCCCGATGCAGCGACGGGGCGAAGGTGGGGTCGAACTCGAGGAAGTGGTCGAGACTCTGGCCGATCAACTCCTCGCGCGGGTGCTGCACTAGCTGGCTGGCGGCGGCGTTGGCGGCCACGATGGTGCGAACGCGATCTACGACCAGCACTGAGGAAGGGATGGCGGCCAGGATGCTCTCGTCGAGCTCTTTGAGATAGCGCATCTCGTCGTACAGGCGGACGTTCTCGATCGCTTGCGCCACCTGGTCGGCAAGGGTCTCGAGCGCCGTCGCGTCCGTGAGATCGAAGGCTCCCTGTTCCGTGCACTCGATGTTGATGACCCCGACGACGTCCCCCGCGATCTTGATGGGGACGACGAGTTCCGAGCGCGACGAGCGCTCGCCCTCGAAGGCCAGGATATAGTGGGGGTCGCGGGTGACATCGTCGGCGAGCAGTGTCTCGCCGGTCTTGGCCGCCCAGCCGACCATGCCGACGCCGATGGCTTGGCGATAGCCGATGACCGAGGCCGCCTTATAGGCGCCCGCTTGGGCGCGCAAGACGACCTCGTTGGCCGGCCGGTCCACCAGGAAAATCGAAACATCGTAGTAGGCGAACTGCTGCTGGATCAGCACCGCGGTCTCGGCCAGCAGGGCGTCGAGGTCCAGAATACTGAGGGCGCGCCGCGCCACCTGATTAATGATGGCGAGGTGATGCGACCGCTTGCGCTCGGCGTCGAAGAGCTTGCCGCGGTCAATGGCCACCGTCACCTGCTCGGCGATGCTGGCCAGAAGCTCGATGTCGGTGGCGGTAAAGGGGTCGAGTGTTCGGCGCGCAAAAGCAAGGGCGCCCAGGACGCGCTGGCTCGAAACCAGGGGCAGTGCGAGGCAGGAGATCACGCCCTCCTCGACGAGCGGGAGGTCGCCCGGAAAGCGAGACTCAACGCGCAGGTCCGCGATGGCCAGGGGCTGGCGGCTCTGAACAACCTCGCCCAGCACGTGACCCTCGAGGTCTATGAGCGCTCCGCTGGAGCGCGTGGTGCCCGGGTGCGAGACGGGAACCAGGAGCCTGAGATGGCGCCCGGCTTCGTCAAGGAGGCCCAGGACGAGGCGGTCGAAGGCCGTGAGGCGGCGGACCTCCTTGGCGATCACGTCCAGGATGTCATTGAGCTCGACCGTGGCATTGATGCTCTTCGAGATCTCGAAGATGCTGCTCAGCCACTCGCGGGTCATCGCCATATTCCGCCCTCCTCCTGGGAGGTGGAGGGATCAGGAGTGGACCTTCAGGTAGAGGGCCTGGTACTCCCGGGCGCTCTTGTTCCACGACCAGTCCTGCCGCATGCCCGTCTGGATGAGTCGGCGCCAGGCGCGCGGGTTGCTGTAGAGCCGCAGGGCGCGCCGCACGGCATGCAAGAGGGCAGGGGCGGCATAGGTCTCGAAGCTGAAGCCATTGGCCGTGCCCTTGGCCAGGCTGGTCGGAGTGCAGTTCGTGATCGTGTCGGCGAGGCCCCCGGTCTTGCGCACGATGGGGGCCGTGCCATATCTGAGGCTGTAGAGCTGGTTGAGCCCGCACGGTTCGTAGCGGGAGGGCATGAGATACATGTCGCAGCCGGCCTCGATCTGGTGGGCCAGCTCGTTGCTGAAGGTCAGGTGCGCGGCAACGTGGCGCGGGTACCGCCTGGCGAAGTCGGCGAAGAGATCCTGGAGAGATTGCTTGCCCGTCCCCAGGAGTACGAACTGAGTGTCCAGCTCGACGAGGTTGGGGAGGATGGATGCGACCAGGTCCAGCCCCTTCTGTTCGTCGAGGCGCGACACGATGCCCAGGAGAGGCACATCGCGTGGCGGCAGGCCCGAGAGTTCCTGGACTTTGCGCTTGCACACCGCCTTGCCCGCGAGGTCGTCTGGGCTGTACGGGGCCGGCAGGTACGGGTCCGTCGCCGGGTCCCAGACGGTGTAGTCAATGCCGTTGATGATCCCGTGCAAGTGGGCTGACCGGTCGGCGAGCACCCCCTCGAGGCCACAGCCATATTCCCTGGTCTGGATCTCCTTGGCGTAACGGCGGGAGACGGTGGTGAGCAGGTCGGCGGCAACGAGGCCGCCCTTGAGCAGGTTGAGCTTCCCGTAGAACTCGAGTTCCCGCCAGGTGAAGTGGGACCAGTCGAGGCCCGTGAGCGCGAATGCCTCGCGAGGGAACACCCCCTGATAGGCCAGGTTATGGATCGTGAGGATTGAGTGAGAGTTGTGATAGAAGCGGTCGGCAGAGTGCGCGGCCCTCAGGTACACGGGCACGAGCGCCGCCTGCCAGTCGTTGCAGTGGTAGATGTCGGGCGCCCAGTTGAGCGCCCGTGTCGCCGCCAGCACGGCTCGCGAGAAGAAGATGAAGCGCTCGGCGTTGTCGGGGTAGTCGCCGGCGGGGGTGCCGTAGAGCTGCGGCCGATCGTAGAAGGGCGGGTGGTCCACCAGATAGACGGGGACGTCGCTCCCCGGCAGGGTGGTACGGAGCAGGGCTGCGGTATGGGTCTCGGCGCCCAGGGGGGCCGAGAGGCGCAGCCCCGTGTCGGCCACTCGATCCGCGAACTTCTGACGGGCCGACTGGTAGTAGGGCATGATGACCGCGACGTCGTTGCCGAGCGCGCGGAGCGCACTGGGGATGGCTCCGGCGACGTCGGCCAGCCCGCCGGTCTTGGCGAAGGGGACGACCTCGGCGCTAACGAAGAGGATTCTCACGCTGGCCTCCGGGTTACTGGGATGCGTCGTGTGGACTCTGCCCTTCGGGGACGTCAGGGCTCGATGTTACGCAGGAACTCCGCCGCGGTCTCCGGTGGCACGGGGTTGATGTAGAAGCCCGTGCCCCACTCAAAACCCGCCACCTTGGTGAGCCGCGGGATGATCTCGATGTGCCAGTGGTAGTAATCAATGGCGCCTACATCGAAGGGCGAGGTGTGGATGATGTAATTGTACGCCGGCATGTTCAGCGCCTTCTCGATCTTGGCCAGCGTCATCCGCAGGCAGTACGCCAGTTCCTCAGTGCCGAGCTTGGCGATCTCCTCGTAGTGCGCCATGTGCTGTTTCGGGAGTATCCAGGTCTCGAAAGGAAACCGCGCGGCGTACGGCTCGTAGGCGAGGAACTTTTCGGTGTCGAGCACCACGCGGTCGCCATCCTCGAGCTCCTGGCTCACGATGTCGCAGAAGATGCAGCGACCCCGGTAGTCGTAGAAGGCCCTGCCGCCGCGCATCTCGTCGGCCACGGTGCGAGGCACCGTGGGCAGCACGATGAGTTGCGAGTGGGTGTGCTCCAGCGAGGCGCCCGCCGTCTTGCCCACGTTCTTGAAGACCATGCCATACGTGAAGCGAACGTCGCGCTTGAGGTCCGCCAGGCGATCGCGGTAGGCCCACAACACGTCCTGGATCTGCGGCTGGCCGAGCGCGGTGAGGGTGGTGGCGTGCTGGGGCGTCTCGATGATCACCTCGTGCGCGCCCACCCCGTTCATCCGGTCATAGAGGCCCACGCCGCGCTTGTCGAGGTTGCCCTCGATCTGGAGGGCGGGGAATTTGTTGGGCACGACGCGCAGGCGCCAGCCGGGGCGGTTGGGCGCCGTTCCGGCCGCGCGGTAGGCGATGATCTCGGGAGGCGTCTTGTCTTCATTGCCCTCGCAGAAGGGGCAGAAGCTTGGTGCGGGCTCGGGGGGTTCGCCGTGGAAGTCCGTCGGGCGTTTCGCCCGCTCGGTGGCGATGATCACCCACCGGCCCATGATCGGATCCTTGCGAAGCTCTGGCATTCGCGCCACTCCTTTATCGTCGGGCGGCCTTCCGGAGGCGCGCTCTGACCCTGGCTCATGCCTGCCACATCTCTCGTTCGAAGTCTGGTGTCGGCACTTCGAACGCCAGCACGCCGGCTCGCGGCGCGCGCTCCACCAGGACGCCGTCGGACATCAGCCGCACGTGAAAACGCACCGGCTCGCGCGGCCGGAACCCGAGGGCGTCAAAGGGGCAGGCGACCTCGAGCACCTCGCGCTGCGCGGCGCGGCACTCTGGGGCGTCGTGTCCGTCGAGGCGGACTCGCAGGGGGGGTGACCCGAGGACGCCGACCTCGACGTTCAGGTCCCGCGGCTCGCTGAAGCACAGGAGCACCCGCGCCGGCCCGTGGAGATTCTGCAGCAGATCGGCCACGAAGTCAAGGCGCAGGTAGAACTCGCGCTCGTCGAAGCCGAAATGGATGCGCTGGATGACGTCGGGGGTCCCCTTCTGCATCACGCCGAAGTCGTGAGTCCGCGTGTAGAGGCCCGCCCCAGCCCAGTCGAAGAAGCCCCCGCCGCTGCCGTCCACCGCTGGCCGAATGAATGCGGTCGGCTGCCTGAAGAGGAGGGCATGCGGCTGCGAGATCGGCTCTGCCAGCTCGTCGGGCACTCGCTCGCCGAGGAGCCGGTAGATGTTGGCGAGGTGCTGGCGGAAGAGGCGGTCGAACTCCGCGTCCTGAAGCGACGATCGATCGTCGCCGTACCACCAGAACCAGTCGCTGCCTTCGGCCACGTAGAGTTCCTCCCAGGCTGCCGCGAGGCCGGGCGTGTCGGGAGCTGCCGCGGAACGGGCGGCGAGAAAGTCGCGGGCCGCCGCCAGCAGTTCCCAGGCTCTGCGGTCCTCCGCGTGGCCGATCCAGACGCCGAAGTCGCTGTTGATCCACGAGCCGGGGAACAGGCGGGGCAGAGTCGCACGCGGCGGGAGGGCCTCGAGAGCTTCAGAAACGGTGAGCGGCCGAATCCCGGGCGTGCCGCCCAGGAGAGAGTAGAGCTCGTGCAGGAAGTCCTCTCCACTGTTGCGGTAATACTCCCAGGCGTTCTCGCCATCCAGGATCACGGCCACCAGCGTGTCTTTGCCGTCCGCCGCCCTCCGGATGGCCAGGAGGCGTCCGACGAAATCCCGCGCGGCTTCCTGAGGGGGCCGGTGATAGTACTGGAAGCCGATCAGGTCCGACAGCACGCGGTCGCGGAAGATGATCGCGATGTCGGCGCCGCCGGCCGCAGTGCGGTACGGTTGGTAAAGCTGGGGCCATTCCGCCAGCAGGCCGCTCGAATCGCGGTGAAGGGCGCAACCGAGACTGCGACAGAGGATGCCCTCGTCCGTGGCGAGCCACTGAATGCCCGCCTCGCGGGCTAGCGGCGGCACCTCGGGGCTCACGGCGCCCTCGGACGGCCACATTCCGCGCGGGGCCCCCCCGAAATGCGCCCTGTGCGCTTCCACCGCGCGCTTGACTTGAACCCGCGCATCCTCGGTGAAATCGGCCATCCGCCGCGGCAGGGTCAGCTTGGGGAGCGCTTCGCGCGCCGACTCCATCCGGCAGAGCAACGGCAGAATGGGGTGGTAGAACGGCGAGACCGTCAGTTCGGCGCTGCCGCGATCCTGAAGTGCGCGGTACATGGGCACAATCGCCGCCAGCACCTCGCGCTGTTTCGCGAGCATCGCTGCCTTGTCGTCTTCCGTGAAGTAGCGCCCCTTTGCCACGAGGGCGCGGAGAACCGGATCGTCGCGCAGCAACCGCGGGAAAAACCAGGCCAGCGTGGCCCACACTTGCAGGTCCAACAAGTCCCGCTGCGAGAACTCCGCCGCCACCTGCGACGCCATCTTCGTCGCGAAGCGGCGCTTCATCAACAGCTCGAAGTAGCGGGGGTGGGGACGGATCATCGTGTCGCGGTTGGCGTGGAAAAACTCGTTCAGCAGGAATTGCACCTCGGAGGGCGTGAGATCGGCGGCAGGCTTGGCCGTCAGCCGGAGGGCGCCCTCCTCGGCCGTGCCGGACGCGTAGTCGTCAAGCTGGGCGATCAGGCTGGGAACCAGGTTGAACGTCAGGTGCACCTCGGGATGCTGCCGCGCAAGCCAGGCCATGCCGTAGTAGTCCTTGATGCCGTGCAGGCGGACCCAGGGCATGGCGTAAGGCCCTTCGGGGCCTTCCCTGTAGCAGGGCTGGTGATGGTGCCAGAGCAGGCAGAAGTAGAGGTCGCCCATGAGTTCTATATGACCGCCCAGCCTGTCGCCATAGCGTCGAAGCTGGTGGAGGGACGTGGAGCGGAGCGTTCAATCTATGCGTATACATTACCAGTACTTGCGCGGCGAGTCAAGGAACCCGAACGCGGGGCATGGCCAGTGAGCCTGGCGCCAGCGCACCTACTCGTCGCCAGGCTCACGCAGATGAGGCACCCCGTTACCCTGCTGCCTCGTTCTCCTGCCGCCGGGAGATGAGTAAGTAGGGCGCTTTGCCGATCCGGGCGGCTCTATGGCCTCTCCGCCCATACTTGCTCAAATCCCTCCCCCCCTCAGTTGAGCAAGTATGGCGCTTTGGCGATTCGGACGGCTCTACGGCCTTCCCGCCCATACGTGCTCAATTCCTCCCACCTCCACGGTGAGCAAGTATGGCGTGGCGGCGCTCCGGGGAGGCGGTTGCAATGTCTGAAGTTGGGCTCTTCGGGGTTTGGCGATCTTGCCTCGCCTGGCCGGTGGAGGGTGTGGGCACGCCCTCTCCTGGCGGACCTGGGGGTTCCTGGGGAGGGCTGTGCCGAGTGGCTGGCGGGCGTCGCCTGTCCATGCTGTATCAACCCTGTGAGGGGGAGAGTGATACAGCATGGGTAGATGGGCGAGAATGGGCGATTCTCGCGGCTCCGGCCATATTCGCTCATCTGCGGGATGAGCAAGCATGTGAGCGGGAATGGCCGGAGGGCGTAAGGCGTTGCGGCATAGAGGGTTATGGCAAGGCCTCGCCACCGCAGCCCTCGTCCCGCGGTCCCCAGCGGCTGCCGCGTCGGGATCGCCAGACCCTGATGAGCCTGAAGTTGTTGAACGCAAGTCACTTGCGCACGGCTTCAGAGGACTGTCCATCAAACCCACCCCCGCCGGCTGCCAATCCATGGCCTTTCCTGAATGTGGCATCCTCTCCGGTGTGATTCTAGACCCCCACAGAGGGCTGCGCTGAGTCGTTGCCATGCCTAGTTCAGACCTCCGCGTGCCCCCGAGGTCTCCCTCCCGAAGGTTTCAACACCTTCGGAAGGGTAACAGAAAAGACGAGCGCCGGGGGCCTTGCCAACCTCCCGCGGGTTCGCAACCCGCGGGAGGTTCCCGCGCTGGGGGGTTAGGCTCCCGAACGTAGTGGAGCGCTCGGGAGAGGTGTGGCTCTCATGCTTGCCCCTATGCTTCCTCACCCTTCTCGCCCCTGCGCTCCGCGTGGGGGCGGGGGTTCGGACGTTCCTGCGTCCAGTCTTCCCCGAAGACGAAGAGGCCGCGCCGGTCAGGAACCGTGCTTTCGACAGACATACATGACGTGGGAGAGCGGGCGCCAGGCGTGAAGGGGAACGAAGGTGGCATCGAGGCCGAGGCGGCCGAAAAGGCCCTCGAACTGCGCCGGAGAGCGGAAGTGGACCCTGCCGCGGTAGAAGAGGGTGTCTACGGGGCGTGTGCATAAGTATTTCCACAGTGGACGTTTGCCGATTTCCTTCACGATCAGTGTGCCGTGCAGAGGGAGCCGCTCGACACAGCGCGCCACCAGCTCATCGCCTTCCGCAATCGAATGGAGATGGTGCAGCACATCGGCGACGACGATCGCGCGGCAGGGGAGGGGCTGCGACCGGAAGATGTCCTGGCAGTGGAACTCGGCGTTGGGAAGGGCCGCCGCGCGGGCCACCGCGATGCGCTGCGGCGACAAGTCGAAGCCGATCACGCGGCGCCGCGGGCTACGGATGGCCAGGTAGTTGGACAGCACGCCGTGGCCACAGCCGAGGTCGAGAATGGTGCCCTCGAGCGGGATGTGGGCCTCGATGCCCGGAATGTTCGAGTGCCAGTAGCGAAGCCAGCAGAAGAGGCTCGTGAGCCCATGCCCCGCGTAGCGTCGGAGCAGTTCGCCTCGCGCCGCTGCCCGGGGCACGATCCCCTCGTGAGCCTGGCCTTGCGGTTCCACGTGTCGAATACCTCTGCGCTCAGCGGACCCCTGGGTAGCGACCCAGGCGGATGTCCCGGCCTATCTGGAACAGTGCCAGCAGCGAGCGCCAGCCGTCGCGCAGCGGCCGAACCTTCGAAGTGGCCTGGACATGCGCCCAGCGGACCGGCGCCTCGCCGATGCGGTACCCGAGGCGCTCGGCGAGGACGAGGACCTCCGCGTCGAAACTCCAGTCGTCTCGGCGCGAGAGGCTGAAGAGGCGCTCGGCGGCGGGGCCACGGAAGGCCTTGAAGCCGCAGTTGAAGTCGGTCACACGGCTGCCCAGGATGCCGCGAGCGAGCCTGACGTAGAACTCGCCGAGGATGTGGCGGTGGGCAGGCGGCCGCGTCTCGATGCGGGCGTCCGGGACGCGCCGCGTGCCGATCGCAATGTCGCAGCCTGACGCCAGGAGCGGCCGGAGGCGCTCGAACTCGTCAATGGGCGTTGAATAGTCGGCGTCGAGGAAAAGGCGGATGTCGCCTGTCGCCGCCAACATCCCGTGGCGCACGACATAGCCCTTCCCCCGATTGGGCGAGCACGGGAGATGCCGGACGCCCGGCGTCCCTGCGGCGAGTTCGCGTTCGATCGCCGGCGTGTCATCCGTGCTCCCGTCGTCCACGAGGAGCAGTTCCCAGGTCATGCCCTGCTGCCGCAGCCATGCGAGCGTCGCCTCCGCAGTGCGGCGGATGTTCGCCGCCTCGTTGTACGTGGGGATCAGCACGGAGAGATCTATCACTCTTGCTTCCACAGGCTACCTAGTCGCTGTGATGCGAGGATGATGAGAAACGGCTCGATCGGCAGCCGATACCGCGTGATGGCCATGAACACCATGTGAAGAACCGTGTAGTAGGCGATGAGCAGGTAGAGGAGGGACAGGTCGCGCCAGCGACGCCGTTCGGCAAAGGCGCCCGCGGCCGCGAGCAGGAGGACCGGCGTGAAGGTCGCTCCCGCGATGACCGCGGGGATGAGGCCCACGGACGGCTCCGAGGCGTGCGGCCAGAGTCTCCAGAAGCGCACGAACTTGGCAGCGGCAAGCTCCAGGAAGCGCCCCGGGTGCGCGCGGATGTACGCCACGCCCAGTTGGTAGAACCTCCGGTCAATCTGCACCTCGCTCAGGCCGTCGAAGCTCGCCTTGTCGTCGGGCCAGAAGCAGTGGCCACCGCCGTCGGCCCGCTCGTTGTTCGTGACCCAGAGAGTGTAGCCTCCCTCCGTGGTTGCTGCGACGAGCGTCTGGTGGATGGCATAATTCCGCCCCCACCAGGCGCCCATCGGGGCGCAGAAGCCCGCGATGACCAAAGCGGCCTCCCAGGCGGCCCAACGCTTCGACGGCCGCGTGAGGAACACCCAGATGGCAACGGGCGCGACGAAGGCCAGCAGGGCGGACCGGCAGAGCGTGGCAAGCCCCAGCAGCGCGCCTGCCAGGGGCCAACGCCAGAGCGCGTTCTGAGCTCTCTGGGCGGTGAGCAAGACATTCACCGCAAGGCAAACGAGGAGTATGTAGGGGGTCTCCGTGACGATGGCGCCCGAGTAATAGATGAACCCTGGGTAGATAGCGGCAAGGGCGCCCGCGATGGCTCCCGCGCGCCGCCCAAACAGCCCCCGCGCCGTGCGAAGCACGACCACGCACGTCGCCGCGCTCAAGAGGGCCATGAACGCCCTGGCCACCGCATAGCTGTGCCCCAGGATGCCGTAGACCGCCGCCAGGAGAAGCGGCAGCAGCGGAGGACGGAACGAGTAGACGCGTATGGCGTGGTTCGGGTCGCTGAAGAGCCCCTGGTAGTCCCACTTGCACAGGCCCTTGCCGTCAAGGACGCTGAGGGCCAGCGCATCGTAGCTCGCGGCATCCGGGCCGAAGAGGGCGCCTCCGCGGCACTGAATGACGCCCACCCACGCCAGGCGCAGCACCAGCGCAAGGGCGAATACGGCGAGTTCCATGCGGCGGTCAGCGGCCAGCCACTTCACGGGAGATACGCTCCAGGCCGTCGGCAAAGGGTTCCCAGGAGAAACGAGCTTCGGCGTATGCGCGGCAGCGCTGCTCGAGGGCGACGTCGCCCTCGAACTCGTCGAGGAAGCGAGCCATCCCTTCCGCCAGCGCGGCGGGGCTCGCATCGCGTGTGATCAGCCGGGGATCGAAAGGTGCGAGCAGCTCCGGCGTCGCTCCCACCGGAGTCCCGAGCACCGGCGTGCCGCACGCGAACGCCTCGGCGGTGACGAGCCCGAACCCCTCCAGCGCGCGCGTAGGCAACACGAAGCAGTCGGCGGCGCGGTAGTAGAGCGGCAGGTCACGTTCCTCGACATAGCCCAGCAGGCGAACGCTCCCCTCGATCCTCAACTCGCGGACCCGCTGGTGCAGGGCCTCCTCGAGCGCCCCACGGCCGGCAACGAGAACAAGTGCCCGGCGCCCCTGATCGCGGAGAAACGCGGCTGCATCAATCAGCTCGAACAGCCCCATCCGATGCTCGAGCCTGCGGCACGTCAGGAAGATCGCCCGGTCGGTCGGCAGACGCAGCCTGGCTCGCGCGTCGCGGCGCGGGGGCTCGGGACGGAAGAAATCGAGGTCCGCGCCGCCGGGCAGCGTCTCGGCCTTCGCGGCTGCCGACGGAGCGAAGGAGGAGAGCAAGCGCCGCATGAAGTCGCTCAAGACGACCAGGCGCCGGCTCCGCGACACTACGGCGCCATCGAGCGCCATCAGAGCCATAGCCGCGAGCTTGCGGCGCAGGGATGCCCGCTCCGCCTCCCCGTGCCGGTCCATGTACTCCATGAAATAGATGGAGTGGAGGATAGCGACGAGGGGGACCTGCCTGAGCGCCCGCGCGCGCGCGGCGGCGAAAGCCGAGACGGGATGATGGGTATGCACCACGTCGAAACCGACCTCGCGTTGCAGGCGGCTCACAAGTTGCCCCACGGCGCGCATTGTGGACCAATAGAAGCGCAACCCGCTCTTGGCGGCCGTGTCGTAGCGGTGGATGTGCATCCCCGCCAGCGCCTCCTCCGCGACATGCCGCGGGTCGAGGCGCTGGGTCGCCACGTGCACGTCGTGTCCGCGTGCAGCGAGTCGGCGCCCCGCCTCATAGACCACGCGAAAGCTGCCCCCCTCGGCATCGGGATGCATCCAGCCCGCGACGACGAGGATTCTCATAGACCCAGCACCTCCCGGTAGATGCCGAACGTCGCCTGGGCGATTCGAGCGTCAGTGTAGTGAGCGAGGACGCGCTGACGCCCGCGCTCGGCCAGGTCGCGGCGGAGTTGCTCCGACCCCATCAGCCGGCCGAGCGCCTCCCCGAGCGCCTCGGGGCTTCCCTCGGGCACGGTGAGCCCGGCGTCCGCGATCACGTTGGGGATTTCACCACAGGTGGAGCCGACGACGGGCACCCCGCAGGCCATCGCTTCGATCAGCACGTGGCCGAACTGCTCCTTCCAGTGCGGTGCCTCGCGCGACGGAAGGACGAGCGCGTCCATGCAGTTCAGATACGACGGCATGTCGGCATGCGGCACGGTGTTGACAAGTACCGCGCGTCCCGCCAGCGGCGGCTGGGCGAAACGGCGGGCAACTTCGTCTCGCAAGGGGCCGCCGCCCACGACGAGCAGACTCCAGCCGGACTGCGGAAGGCGCATAGCGGCCTCGAGGAGCGTGTCAAGCCCCTTCTCGGGCACGAGGCGGCCGGCGAAACCGATCACGAAGGCGTGCAGCCCCAGACTCGCGCGGCGGGCACGCTCGTCCCGGCTCGCGTAACGCAGCTCGTCCACGCCGAACTGAGGAAGCACGTGGACTGGCTTCTGGAAGCCCTTCTCGCGGAGGATCGCGGCCGCCTCGGCATTGCCCGCGATAGCCGCGGCGGCGGCGGCGTGCACAGCGCGTTCGATGCGGTCGTGGGGGAAGCCGTGGCGTTGCCGGAGGTTCTGCCAGGTGAAGAAGATGGCCTTCACATGTGGCCTGCGGCGGCAGTGGCGGACCGCCTGCCACGCGGCGAGGCTCCAGGGCTCTTCCTCGATGTGCAGGATATCGGGTCTGAGGCGGCTGAGAGTGCGCCCAGCCCCCAGGTAGAGAAAACGATAGGTGTGAGACGAATAGAGCGTTCGCAGCGTCGCAATCCTGTAGTCGGGGTGCGCGGTACGCTCGACAGGGTAGACGCCGAACTCGCGGCGCACACGGCGTGGGCAGACCACCGAGAGCTCGATCCCCGGCATCTTCGCCAGGCGCTCCAGCTTCGCGTGGTTAGCCGCCACGACGTAGGAATGAGAGAACACGCACACCCGCATAGCAGCCCCTCTTCTGCCGCCGGAATCCCGGGCGGCCGGCGATCGCCGCGCGGAAGAGACTAACAGGTATGTGTGCGCCCGGCAAGCGGCGCCGTCATTTCAGGACGAAGACGGCGCACACGGGCCCCTGGAAGACCTGCTCCCAGCGATCGTCGGCGCGGAACATGGCCTGAAGCGAGCGCCGTCCCACCAGCGCCACGCGGACATGCCATCGCTCCATCAGCTCACGCCAGGTCTCGCGAGACTCCCAGGCATCCACGTAGGAGCGGAAAAACCGCGGCTCGTAGGCAAGCATCCCACGGCTGTCAATGAACACGGGGCGGCGGGTCCGCCACGCGATGTAGCCGCCGTGCTCGAACTCGTTGAAGAGGTTGCCGGCCGGGTGGTGCTCCTGGATGAACGCGAGCTCATGCTCGGGGAACCGACCATCGGCGATTCCCAGGCCGAACGGCACGGCGGCTCCGCTGGCGGCGGTTGCCATCACCGCGACGCCTGCCAACGCCGCTACCCCCAGCGCATAGAGTAGCGGACGCCCGATGCGGCTCAGGGGCCGGCGAAACAGGGTGCTCAGGCTGCGTGCCGCGATCGGCGCGGCCGCGACAGCGAACAGGTCAATGAAGCGCTCCGAGAACAGGGCCGCCGCCAGGGCGCCGAGGCAGAGGCCGACCTCCGTGACGTCTCGGCGCGAGATCGAGGCCACGAGAGAGCCCAGGGTAGCCACCCCCAGCACCGCGAAGCACGCGTGCCGCGTGCCGAGGTCCGACCACGCCACGGCCGCACGGTCTTGCAGCAACTCTTTGAGACCCGAGGCCACCTGCTTGCCGGCGTGCGTGAACGGCAGGCTCAGAATCTCGGCTCCGCCAGGATTCAGAAGCGTGAGCGGCACCAGCGCGAACGCGACGCCCCAGAGCCATGCCAGCTCGTGTCTGCCGCGGGGTGCAGGCGAAACATCCGCCATTCGCCGGGCCAGGGCCGCTCGAATCGTTTCGCCCGCCGCGAAGCCACCGGCCAGCCCAATGCCCAGGATCGCGCTCCCGTGGACGTTCGCCCAGACCACCTGGAGCGGCACGAGCGCGAGCAAACCGCGCGTCGCGCCGGCCCGCCAGCATTCCAGCACGAAGGCACAAAGGGCCAGCAGCAGCAGCCCGACCACTTGAGGACGCAGCGTGAAACGGAAGCGCGCCGCCCCCGCCGCTACCAGGACGATGACAGCGGCGACCACAAAGTCCGAGCCTTTGCGCCGCGCGGTGGCCAGCACCACGCCGAATGCGGCGGCCACCACGGCGGCCTTGACCAGCGTGGCCGCGTCCAGTCCCCCGATGCGCCACAGGCCGTACAGGCCCGCCTGGAACAGCCACTGGTGGTCAATCGCCGCCCGCTCCGGCTGGGTGTAGGACAGCAGGTTGGCGCGCGGCACCTGGCCGTTCTCGGCCATCCACCGCCCGAGTGAGAGGTGGACCCACGTGTCATACGACGAGACCTTGGTGACCGCCAGGGCGAAGCTCAGCGCGATCGTGAGGATGCCCAGCACCCACCTGGCCGCACGGCGAGGGTCACCCCCATGGCTCCTGGCGGCGGCTTGGTCAGTCATCCCCGGCGCTCCGCTGGTTGATGAATCCGCTGGCACGGGCTATAATACCCCCTGGGCGGGTCACCCTGCAAGGGGAGGGGAGGCGAGGAGCCTGGCAGCCGTCTCGTGCAGCACGCACAAGGAGCGCGTCGCCTCGTTGCGAATCTCTCACCGGGATGAGCCCCGAGCCGCAGGAGCCAGCATGTCTCTAGCCGACGATATTGTCCGATGGATTCGCTCGGTCGTTACCGATGCCGGCGCCGATGGGCTCGTCATCGGCCTGAGCGGCGGCATTGATTCCGCCGTCGCCGGTGCGCTCGCCGCGCGCGCTCTCCCTGGCAAAGTGCTCGGCGCGATCTTGCCGTGTGAGAGCGACCCGCGCGATGCGCACGATGCGCGGCTCGTCGCCGCCCGATTCGACATCGAGACGACCGAGATTGACCTCACGAACGCCTACCTCACGCTCGCCGCCGCGCTGCCCGACGCGCCCGCCCTCACGCGCGCGAACCTCAAGCCCCGCCTCCGCATGCTCGTGCTCTACTACCTGGCGGCCAGCCGCAACGCCCTCGTCTGCGGCGCCAGCAACCGCAGCGAACTTGCCATCGGCTACTTCACCAAGTTCGGAGATGGCGGGGTTGATCTCATGCCCATCGGCGGCCTCCTCAAGCGCCAAGTCAGGGAGCTTGCGGCAGCGCTGGACGTTCCCAAGCCAGTCATCGAGCGCCCGCCTACGGCGGGACTCTGGCCGGGGCAGACGGATGAAGGCGAAATGGGCCTCACCTATGAACAACTCGACGCGGCCCTGCTCGCACTGGACGGCGACGCGACTGTCGCGGTCGCCCCTGAGGTTGTCGCCCGCGTGCGCCGGATGATTCAGAGGTCCGCGCACAAGCGGTCGCTTCCCCCGATCTACACGCCTGCCCGAGTGCCATGAAGAGCTGAGTGGGCGGGCTGCTCGACTCCACGGCGATCCACAGCCCCAGGTATACATTGGCGGAGGGGGTCCAAGGGCTTGTGAAATGCTCCTGGGCAGCGTAGAAAACATAATATATATTATCAGACGTCTTCGGTAGTCGTTGGACGCCCTGCGTCAGCATACGCCGGGCAATCGCCCTCAGGTGCCATGGCTCGGGATTGGGAGGTCGAGACCGGGCGGGCCGGGCTCTCAGTCCGCCCGCCTCCAGGTGGTCGCCTCGATGCGGTAGCCGAGGGCTTCGGCCTGCTCTAGCACGGTGGGAAGCCTGTCAACAGGTATGGTCGCAACGGCGTTGGGGCCGCCAGCCTTCGGGTCGCTGAAGCCCGAGGCGTCGAAGTGCTGAAGAAGCTTGTCATCGGTGGCGCGGGGGGCGGTGAGTGTGAGTGTGGTTGCCTGGCGGCTGGCAAGGTCGGCGATGAGGGTGGCGTAGTGGCCTTTGAGCTTCGTGAGAGTGTCGGAGGTGACGAGCCAGGTGCCGTCGTCGGTGTACTCGAAGGCCCAGGTGGAAGCCGCAGGGAGATAAGCGATGGCGCGCGCTCCATGGCGGGCGCGTCGGGCAGCCTGATCGTAGGTGAAGCCCTCCGCTTTCACGTCGAGTGCGACTGCCTGGGTGAACAGCATGGGCGGCTGGTCGTGGATGCGGGCCGGCCGATACAGGAGATACCGCTCGGGTTGGGGGTCGGTGTCGGTCAGTTCGGAGGCGCCGAGGCGGGTGAAGACTTCGGTGTAGCGTTCGGCATCGGGGGGAACGGCGTCGGGCTTGGTGCGCACGAAGAGGCGGCTTTGTTCGCGGCTGGGCGTCAGGGGCACGTAGTAGAGGTCGGCGTAGAGGAGCTTGCGATAGGACGCGAGGGCCTGGATGGTGAAGGTCTGAGAAAGCTGCTGGCCAGGCAGCAGAATGCGAGGGTGGAGAAAGCGCGAGTCGGGGACGTGGCGCCACTGGTTGCCGTCGCGGGTGTGGTCCACCTCGATGCGGTCGAGCGTCTGGAGGTGGCGCACTTCGGTGGCCTGGAGAGGCTTGTAGTATTCGACTTCAGCGAGGGTGCGTCGTTGGACGAGGTACTGCGCGGCGTCGGGGCGGACGTAGAGGCCCAGGGAGAGCGGAATGATGGGGACGCTGTAGGAGTTGGTGATGGTGAGCGCGACCTGGGTGTTGCTGCCCTCGGTGACGGCGTGGGCGGTGGCCACTGTGAGGAGGCGGCGCGGGCGCGGGTCGCAGGCCGCGGCAGCGAGCGCCAGGATGCCGAGCACAAGGTGGCTGAAACGTGCGTTCAATCGGATGCCCCCTGCCCTGCTAGGTGCGGTTCGAGCGTCGCAGTCAGCGGCGGAGCGCTCCGCCAGCCGTGTCAGTCGTTGGGGTACGCCAGCGATGCCCACAGTTCGTCGTTGCTCAAACGGTGGTCGAGCGACACACCGAAGGCCGTCTCGATGGGTGCGAGGATCTCGGGATTGGCGCGCCACACGGCTCGCGCCGCCTCGCGGACGACGGCCACACCGGCGCGGGTCATATGTCCCAGCGGCCGGCGGCAGCCGGCGCGGATCATGCCGAGCCCGCGCATGAGGGTCTTGATTGGAAGCGGGTTGCGGAACTTGTCGCGAACGGTGAGCGTGCGCCCCGCAATCGTGCGCTCGCTGGCTACGGTGACAGTGACGATGCCGAAGAGCGGTTCGAGGGCATTGGCCAGCCGGTCCCCCTCAGAGCGATTGCCCTGGGCGAGGGCGCGCGCCATGCGCTCGACGGCCGCGGGTGCGACGTTGGAGACGACCGACACGACGCCGCTTGCGCGGATGGCAGGGTCGCTCATCATGGCCGGTGTCAGGTTGTCGTCGCCTGAGAGGATATCGAAGTCGGCGCCGACGAGGGTGCGGGTGGCCGCCATGCGCGCGAGGTCGCCGGTGGCCTCCTTGACGGCCCGGACGTTCGGGTGTTCGAGGGCCAGGAGGGCCAGGTCCTCGGGTGCGAGCGCGGTGCCGCTGCGGCCGGGGATGATGTAAGGCACGACCTTCGCGCCGCGGCAGGCGTCGGCGATGACGCCGTGGTACTCGCGGCGCAGTTCCAGGCTCGACGGGCCGTTGTAATAGCAGTCCACGAGCAGCACGGCTTCGGCGCCCGCCTCCAGGGCGTGGTGGGACCCGCGAAGGGCCTCGGCCGTGGAGTTGG
Source organism: Planctomycetota bacterium (assembly GCA_035384565.1). NCBI lineage: Bacteria > Pseudomonadati > Planctomycetota > Planctomycetota bacterium. The sequence continues at coordinate 80,180 of DAOOIT010000012.1, forward strand.
ACCCCGTTCCCGCCAGCACGAAGCACCGGCTGCCGCGCAGGCGCAGCGTCGCCTCGATCACTTTGTTGTGCTCGCCCCACGTGAGCGTGGGCGATTCGCCGGTCGTGCCCGTCGGCACGAGGCCGGTGATCCCCTGGCTCACCTGGAAATCCACCAGGCGCTCGAACTCGGGCCACGAGATCCTGTCGCTCCGCGTGAACGGAGTCACCAGAGCCGTCCAGGCCCCCTCGAATCGTCTCAGCTCCACAGGCCATCTCTCCTAGTGTGGGCGTCCGCGGCACGGCCAGCGGCTGCGCGGAATTGCACAGTATTCTAGCAATCGCGGGCGCACGATGCAAGACGTTGACATTCGCGCCCCGCGCTGCTATAGTAGTGACGCCGAGCGACGTTGGGCGGCGCTTGGCCTCGCAGTGCGAATGCGGGCGGCAGGCGCCCGCTCTCCCGGGGACTCCTCGATCTGCCGCTGAGAGGGTAATGAGCAGCTACGAACTGGGCGAACCGGCGCTCGGACCCAGCCAGCGGACCTATCTGACGTCCGGCCTGGCGCGCGCCATTCTCAAGGCGCGCCGCCTGCACGAAGCCAAGGTCACCGTCTCTCTCGACCTCAATCGCACAAGGTCCGTCGTGCATCTTCTGCCCGAGAGCGTCCGCTTCCCCGATGGCAGCGAACTCTCCCTCAAGAAGCTTCGCACGGTGCTCCGCAAGGGCTTGCGCGTCTACCTTGTCGAGAGGGGCGAGCTGATCCCCGTCGAGCGCCGCGGCAACTTCTACTACAAGCTGATGGCCACTGATTCGGCGCCCACGCTGGAGATCAGCGGCATCAAGATGCATCGCAGCGAAGGCTGCTGCCCCTACGCACAGGCCGAGGCCATCGTGCGTACCGTCGTCCGCCCGGGCGACCGTGTGCTGGACTCCTGCGGCGGCCTGGGCTACACGGCCATCTGGGCTGCCCGCCTGGGCGCCGACCGTGTGGTTTCCATCGAGCACGACCTCGACGTGCTGGAGATGGCGCGGCTCAATCCCTGGTCCGAGGAGTACTTCTTCGACGCGCGGATTGACGTGATCCCGGAGGACGTCACGCGGTTTCTCGCAGCGGAGCCTTCAGGGTCGTTCGATGCCATTGTGCACGATCCGCCCCACGTGTCGCGGGCCGGTGAGCTCTACGGACGCGATTTCTACTTCGAGCTGAGCCGCGTGCTGACCGCCACGGGGAAACTCTACCACTACGTCGGCGAGCCCTTTTCTCGGCGCAAGGGCAAGGACATCCACAGCGGCATCTCGGAGCGGCTGGCGAACGTTGGCTTCGAGCCCCGCTATGTGGAGGAGTTGGCGGGCTTCGTCTGCACGAAACGCCGCTGACAAGCCTCAAGGCCCCCCTTATCCCGCCCGGACGAACCGCAGCACGCTGTCGGCATCCGCCAGACTCGCTACTGTAAGGTCCGCCGCGGCCAGCCGCTCAGCCGGCAACGAGTTCGTGATTCCTATACACCGCATGCCCGCCGCCTTGGCGGCCTGGATGCCCAGGGCCGAATCCTCGATCACCGTGCACCGAGCCGGCTCGATTGCGAGCCTCGCCGCAACGTGCAAGTAGATTTCCGGGTGAGGCTTATGGCGCTTCACATCGTCGGCGCCAGCGACGGCATCGAAATGCGAGCGCAGCCTCAGCGCGGCAAGCGCCGTCTCGATGCTCCGCCTAGGCGAGTTCGATGCCACCCCCAAGCGGCATTCGGGGTGCAGGCGTGTGACCAGTTCGACCACCCCGGGGAACGGCCGCACATCTGCCTTGAGAATGCCAGCGAACACCCGACGCTTCTCATCCAGGCACCGGCGCACATCGAGGGCCGGGCCACGCCGCGTGAAGAGCCATGCCAGCCAGTCCCCGTCCGCCATGCCCACGCCGTGTGCGTACTCCTCGTCGCTCACGATGATCCCACATGCCGCGAACACCCGGCGCCAGGCCTCGACGTGCAGGGCCTCGCTGTCCACCAGCACCCCGTCCAGGTCGAAGATCACGGCCCTGGTGCGAACGTCGGCAGGCGACATGGCCGGTTATCGCCTCCTCCGGGCCGGGTCGGGTGCAGGCAGGCTCTCGTAGATTCGGCAGTAGCTTTCGTAGCGCTCGGGGTCAATCGCGCCGCTCTCCACCGCGGCCGCAATGGCGCAGCCGGGCTCATGCCGGTGCGAGCAGTCAGCGAAGCGGCACTGGCCGAACCGCTCGGCCATCTCGGGGAAGCAGTGCTGAAGCTCGTCCCGCTCGATGTTGTAAAGGGCAAATTCCCGAATACCCGGCGTATCAACCACATAGCCGCCGAACTCCAGCGGCAGCAGCGACACGGCGGTGGTGGTGTGCCTGCCTTTCCCTGTTGACGCGCTCACGTCGCCAACGCGCAGGTCGAGCCCAGGCTGCACCGACATCAGCAAGGCGGACTTGCCCACGCCCGACTGCCCTGCGAAGACGGATGTCTTGTCCCTCAGCGCCGCCCGAAGGTCCTCCAGGCCTACACCCGACACTGCGCTGGTCGCCAGCGCGCGGTACCCAAGCCGGCGGTACAGCTCCAACACCGGCTCATAGGCCGCGGCATCGGCCAGATCGATCTTGTTGAGGCACACGGCGACATCGAGGCCGCCGTGCTCGCCGGAGACCACGAGACGGTCGAGCAGACGGCGATTCAGCTCAGGCTCAGCCACCGAGGCGACCACGACGAGCTGGTCCACGTTCGCCGCCACCACCTGCTCCGCCTCGCGCTCCCCCGCGGCCTTGCGCGACAGTTTGCCGCCTTTCCGAGGCTCGACCCCCTCGACCACCCCCTCGCCAGACGGCAGAAGAGAAAAGCGTACCCGATCCCCGACGGCGATGGGGCGTGTCTGGGCACCTTTGCGCAGCCGCCACTTGCCGGGCAGCGAGCATCGCACAGAGCTCCCCCCGCTCAGCACGATGCAGGCGGCTGTGTCAAGCCTGATGATGACGCCTTCTGCCATACTTACGCCGAGACCACTGCAATGTCTGCGGAATATCGAACATGCCGGCTCCATTATCGCCGCCATGTGGTTGATGTCAAGCGGCTGCCCAGGTTCACGCATGAAACGCCGCACGCGCTGCCTGCCTTGAAGGCCGACAGCGCGTGCGCGAGGAAAGCAGACCACGATGGGCCGCCTTGGGAACCTCACTCCCCGTTCGCGAGGCATGTGCAAGGCGAGTTGTTGCACTTGCAGATCTGGATCTTTGCTCCGACGGCGTTGATGTCAATCCACCACTTGCCCATCGCCCTGCCCCGGCTGGACTTGGTGTTGTAGAGTGTGACCACCATCGTGCCGCCGTCCTTCGTCGTCAGGATGTAGCGGTTCTTGTTCTCAAGTACCAGCCTCTCATTGAGATAGGTCTTGTTCTCGAATTCGCCCGTGTAAGTGAGGGAGTTCTGGTTGCCATTGCCCTTGGGTTTGAGCAGGATGTACGACGCGCTCAGGGGGATGCCAAGGTAGCCGTTGGCCTGCGCCGACCCGTTGTGCAGTTCGTCGCGGGTCACGATGATGAGCTCGCCGCCCGTCATGAGACTGAAACGGAGCTCGAACTCGAAGTCGTCGTTATTGTTGGGGTTAAGGTTGATCGAGCCGCCGATGGTTCCATCGGAGGTCACGGTGCCCCCGGAAGTGGTGCCACCCGTGCTTCCACCCGTGGTGGTGGTGGTGGTGGTCGTCGTCGTGGTGGTACCGTCCGTGCTGCCATCGGTAGGGGCCGTTGCATCCCCTGTGTTGGTGGATGTGTCCGAGGTGGCGCCAGGCGTCGTTGGCGATGTGGTTGGAGCCGTGGTATCGGTGCCCGGCTGGGATCCAGAAAGGATCGCGACGACAGTGGCCGGGTCCTCGGGAAGCGCGAGATTGTCTATCCGCTCCACAATACTGCCCGTCTTCAGGACGACGGCGGTCGTGCCATCCTCAGTCACGAAAGCGGTGAGGTAGTGGCCGCTGGCGTCCGCTTCGTTGTCGTAGGGCTCGAGATAAAGCTTGCTGAGGGTCTCGCCCGGGGTTGCCTCCTCCGCCAGCGGATTGCTGAACACATCAACGTTCGAGACGAATGGAGCGAGGAAGGTCGCCAGGTTGGCGCCCTCCGGCGGGTAGCACTCGTACTTCCTGCTGAACAGTTCGAGCGCCATGCCCACCTGTTTGAGGTTATTGGCCGCTACCACGACCCGTGCGGAAAGCCTCGCGCCCCTGTAGACGCTGAACCCCAGCGAAAGCAGTATGCCGATGACAGCGATGACCGCGAAGAGCTCGATGACGACGAATGCCCTGCGACCAGCTCCCACTCTCCTGACCATGGCGGGCCTCCTTGCCAAGCATTCCCTGGATCGGGACCCCGCCAACGTCTTCTAGCTCGAGCAACTCTTGTGCCAGTCGAGACAGGCATTTCCGGGGATAAACTCTAACACCCACGCGGAACGCAGCTTAGACCTCCTGCTGCACGCTCCGCCGCGCAAGGCCACGCAGCGGCAAAGACGCGTCGCCACCGATCTCCAACGAGAATACCCGCCACGCGGGGCCTCCACGGCCCTCCCGCTGGTCCTGTCGCACGCTGCCTTGGGCTGCACCGGCTGGGTACAGACACGCGGCGCTCGCCTTGTTGGCGAGCGCCGCGTGATGTCAAGCGGACCGGCTTGGTGGCCCTACTACTCTGGCTTGCACACACAGGGCGTCTGGTTGCACTTGCAGATCTGGATCTTCGCCCCGACGGCGTTGATGTCGATCCACCACTTGCCCATCGCCCTGCCCCGGCTGGACTTCGTGTTGTAGAGCGTGACCACCATCGTGCCGCCGTCCTTCGTCGTCAGGATGTAGCGGTTCTTGTTCTCGAGGCGCAGCGTCTCGTTGTTGTAGGTCTTGCCTTCGAATGTGCCTGTGTAGGTCAGAGAGTTCTGGTTGCCGTTCCCCTTGGGCTTCAGGAGAATGTAGGAGGCGCTCAGGGGCACGCCGAGATAGCCATTCGCCGCGGCGGAGCCGTCGTGCAGGTTGTCGCGCGTCACGACGATGAGTTCACCGCCCCCGATCAGGTTGAAGCGAAGCTCGAACTCGAAGTCGTCGTTGTTGTTGGGATTCAGATTGATTGACCCGCCCACCGTGCCCTCAGGCGTGGTGGTGGCAGGAGGCGTACTGGTGCCCCCACCCGTGCTCGTGCCGCCCGTTCCAGAGCCGCCCGTGCTGTCGGGGCTCGTCGGGGGCGACGTGCTGGGTTCAGTGGTCGTCGGGGGCGGCGTGCTGGGCTCCGTGGGTGTCGGAGGCGGTGTGCTGGGCTCGGTGGTTGTTGGAAGCGGCGTGCTCGGCTCCGCGCTGGGCGGCGTCCCCGACAGAATCGCGACGATGCTGTCCGGATCGCTGGGCAGCGACAGGTTGTCTACCCGCTCCACAATGTTGCCCGTCTTCAGGACGACGGCGGTCGTGCCGTCCTCGGTCACAAAGGCTGTGAGATAGGAACCCGGTCGGTCGGCCTCCTCATCGTAGGGTTCTACGTAGAGTTCGCTCAGGGTCTTGCCGGGGGTCGGCTCGTCCGCCAGCGGGTTGTTGAAGACCTCTGGATTCTGCACAAACGGGGCGAGCATGGTGGCAAGGTTGGCGCCTTCGGGCGGATAGCACTCGTACTTCTTGTTGAAGAGTTCGAGCGCCATGCCCACCTGCTTGAGGTTGTTGCTCGCCACCACAACCCGTGCGGACAGCCTCGCGCCCTTGTAGACGCTGTAGCCGAGGCTCAGCAGCACCGCGATGATGGTGATTACCGTGACCACCTCGATGATCACGAAGCCACGACCCCGCCGCTTCACCATGCGAAGTCTCCTTTCAGCACCAGAGGGCACCTGAAGGAAGCAAAGACCGAGACTATGTAGGGGAAGTGGAGGCAGCCACAAGACTTGTGACTTGCCTGGCTGCCGCCTTGTCGTGCCGCCCGTCGTCCCGCCACGTGAGGTCCCGCCGCTTGAGTACCACATGCGTGATACAATCAAACCACCGCTGGCTCATCCACTTGTATTATACCCCAGATCACTGGGATTGCAAGGCGGCGGTGCCAACCCAGATACGTAGCCGATGCCACCATTCCCTGAGTGGCTGCCGGCTAGTCCTGTCGCCCGAGTGCCATTGCCTACAAGTCAATGAGCCGCTAGCTCTGGATCTCGGTCTCAGCAAATCCAGTGCCCGCCTCGGACGGAATTAGCGGTAGATGGCTTAAGTGTTTATCTTGGAATATCTTACGAGGCCATGGCGAGCGCGCTGGCTTGCCGCGCCTATGGGCGGCTCGCACGGCTTCCGTGCCAATTACCCGTAAAGCGGGACCCTTCCCGGCCATCCTTGCGGCCCGGCCTGGCCGCGCGGCGCTCTGCCCGGGCAGCCTCCCGCGCCGATCCACAGGAACCAGGCGTCCGGGGCCTGGCCTTGCTGCACCAGCATCCTTGTGGTACCATTCATTTGTGTTGCAGCAGGACGGCCCGACCTTGCGCGTTCCAGCCGGCGAGGCACCCGAATGGCTCGGATAAGGCTGCTTCAGGTTCTCGAGGCTAACGTGGGCGGCGCGCGCAAACACGTCTACCAGCTCGTGCGGGGCCTCGACCAGTCGCGCTTCGAGGTGCACCTGGCGTGTTCGCTGGAACGCGACCGCGGCGTGGAGCGCGAACTGGCCGGGCTGAACGCGGCGGGGATTCGAACGGTTCCCATCCGCATGCTCCGGCGCCCTGCCCCACTGGCGGATCTGGCCGCGCTCCGTGCCCTCAGCCGCCTGATGCGGACGGAGCGGTTCGACATCGTTCACACTCACGCGTCTAAGGCGGGCTTCCTGGGGCGCCTGGCGGCCCGGCGCGCCGGCGTGCCAGCGATTGTCCACACGCCCCACACCTTCCCGTTCGAGCGGCGCGATACCCGCCTCGCCCCTCTGTACCGGCTTCTGGAGCGCATCGCCAGCGGGTGGGCGCATCGGATTGTCTTGGTGTCGGCGAGCCAGCGCGCGATTGCGGAGCAGGCGGGGCTCGGCGCCCGCACCCAACTGGCCGTGGTGCCGAACGGCATCCGACTGCCGGCGGCGGACCCCGCTGAGACGCGGCGCAGGCACCGTTCTGAGCTGGGATTGGGCAGCTCGGACCTCGCGGTGGGATTCGTCGGGCGCATCTCGCCGCAGAAGGACGTGCAGGCGTTCCTGGCGGCGGCTGGTGCGCTCAGCCGCGAGTTCCAGGGCATGCGGCTGTTTCTGGCGGGAGGGGCTGACGATCTGCGGTACCTGCGGGCGCTGCGTCCGGCGATCTCGCCCGAGGCATGGGGCGTGGCCACGGGCGCCATTGCGGCGAAGGCGCGCGTCTGCTGGTCACGCGAACTGCCCGTCGAGGTGCTTGGCTACAGGCCCGATGCCCCAGAGCTCGTGGCGGCGTTCGATGTCGTTCTCCTGCCCTCGCGCTACGAGGGGCTCCCCTACTCTCTTCTCGAGGCGATGGCTCAGCAGGTGGCTGTCGTGGCCTCCGATGTCACGGGCAACCACGACGTGCTGGAGCATGGCCGAACCGGCTTCCTGGTCCCCGTTGGCGACGTGTCGGCGCTGGTGGCCTGTGCGCGCCGGGCCCTCGCCGACCCATTGCTGCGTCAGTCTCTGGGACGCGCTGCCAGGGAGCGGGTGGCGTCGGAGTTCACGGAGGAGGAGTTCCTGAGGCGGATGACGGGGCTCTATGAGCAGTTGCAGGCGCAGTGAGCGCCGGCGGCGGGCTCATGTGCCCGTCGCCTTAGGCATCTGGCGCTCCGCCACCTCGATGGCGCGGAGCAGCGCTCGGGCCTTGTTGATGGTTTCCTCATACTCAAGGGCGGGCACTGAGTCGGCCACGACGCCGCCGCCCGCCTGCACGTAGGCTTTGCCGGCATGGAAGACGAGGGTGCGCAGCGTGATGCAGGTGTTGATATTGCCGAAGTAGTCCATGGCGCCCACCGCGCCGGCGTACGGGCCGCGGCGGGTGCGCTCCATTTCGTCAATGATCTGCATCGCCCGCACCTTCGGCGCGCCGGACACCGTGCCCGCGGGCATGCACGCCCGCAGCACGTCGAACGGGCTGTGGCGCTCGCGGTCGAGCCGCCCCTCGACATTTGACGTGATGTGCATGACGTGCGAGTAGCGCTCGATCACCATCTCCTCGGTGACGCGGACCGTGCCGTATCGGGAGACGCGGCCCACGTCGTTGCGGCCGAGGTCGAGGAGCATCACGTGCTCGGCGCGCTCCTTGGGGTCGCGGAGGAGTTCCTCGGCCAGCGCGTCATCCTCTTCCGGCGTTGCTCCGCGGCGCCGCGTTCCGGCGATGGGGCGCACGGTGATCTTGTCGCCCTCGAGCTTGACCATGACCTCGGGCGAAGCGCCCACCAGCGTGACATCGTCCAGCTTCAGGTAGAACATATACGGGGAGGGGTTTACGACTCTCAGCGCCCGGTACACGTCGAACGGGTCGGCGTGTGTCTCGACCTCGAGCCGCTGGGAGGGGACCACCTGAATGATGTCGCCGGCCTTGATGTACTCCTTGCAGCGGAGGACCACATCCTCGTAGTCGGCCTGCGAGATGTTCGATCGGTATCGGAGCGTGATGTCGCCCACCGGGCGGATGTCGTCGGTGAGGGTCATCACCGGGGTGCGCAGGCGCTCCACCACGGCGTCCACGGCGGCGACCGCCTCGTCGTAGGCTTGCCGCGCCGAGCGCCCGCCGAGACGGGCGTTGCTCACCACCTTGATGGTCTTGAAGACGTGGTCGAACACCACCAGGGTGTCGCAGGCCATCAGGCAGTAGTCGGGGAGGCCTCGGTCGTCCGGCGGAGCGTTGGGCAAGTGCTCCACGTAGCGCACCACATCGTAAGCCAAATAGCCCACGACGCCGCCGGCGAAACAGTCCAGCCCCTGGACCCGTGCGGGCCGGCTCTGAGCCAACAGGCTCTCGATGTCGCGCAACGGGTCGCTCGATTCGTTGCGCGCGACTTCGGCCCCGCGGATGACCTCCACAAGGTTGCGCGTGGCGCGGATGATGGCGCGCGGCTCGGCGCCGAGGAACGAGTAGCGCCCGATGCGCTCGCCGCCGGTGACGCTCTCGAGGAGGAAGCCGTGCCCGGCGACCCCGAGCTTCTGGAACGCCGAGACCGGGGTCAGCGTATCCGCGAGAAGCTGGCGATAGACGGGGACCACGTTGGCGGTCTGGGCGAGCCGCTGGAATTCGTCAAATGGCGGGTAGTGCACGCGCAGGCTCTCTTCCGAAGTGCCAGGCCCTTGTCACATTGGCCCTATGATCTTAGGCTTGAAGGCCATGCTGTCAAGTGGCCCGCGAAAAAAAACTTTGACCGGAACGCCCCTGTGGGCTAAAATAAAGTGCTTTACGGCAGTTGCCCAGGCTGCGTTCCGGCAGCTCACGCTTCTAGTCTGCGCGTACTTCCACAGGAGGCGCTACGTGCCAATCCAGGTGTTTGCACACCATATGCAGTTGCCCGACGATCTCCGCGCGCGTGTGGTCGAGAAGGCACAGCACATCCGGCGAATCTTCGACGGCGTAGTCACGGTGCACGTGACACTGGACGCGGAGAAGGAGCGTCGGCTGGTGGAGGTGGTGGCCAACGTGAGCCACGGTGCGCCGGTGGTCGCTCGGGTGACCACGCAGAACTTGGCGGAGGCCATCGAACTGGCCTTCGACAAGGCTGAAGCTCAGCTTCGCAAGCACAAGGACAGGATTCGCGACCACAGGCCGCGCGAACATGGTGTGGAGGTTCCACCGCCCACGTCTCCCGACGCAGATGAGGAGGCGGGTGAGGAGCCAGCAGGCAAGTGTTAGGCCCCCAGAGCCCCGAGCGTGACCGTCATGGCCGAACCGGAGCAGGCGCCGTATGCCGCGGCACTGGTGTGCGTTGAGCAGGAGGTGGAAATCCCCAATCCGCAGGGGATCCACGCCCGGCCTGCCACGCTGATCGCGAAGACAGCGGCGCCCTTCAAGAGCCAGGTGACTTTGCGCCGCGACGATGCGAGCGCCAATGCGAAGAGCACCATCCAGGTGCTCACGCTCGCGGCCGAGCAGGGGGCGAAGGTGACGGTGCACGCCTGTGGCGAGGACGCGCAACAGGCGGTCGAGGCCCTTGTCGCCCTCGTGCGTCGCGGCTTCGACGAAATGTAGCCCGCGCCTTCGGGAAGAGGTGAACGGAGCCATGATCGAGAAGAAAGGCGTCGCCGCATCGCCCGGGGTGGCGATCGCCGAGGCCCTGGTGCTCGACAGCCGCGAGTTCCCGGTCTCGCACCGCAAGCTCACCGCCGAGGAAGTGCCCGCCGAGCGCGCACGGTTCGAGGCCAGCGTGCAGGCCGCCATCGCCGAGACCCAGGCCATCCAGAAGATGGCCGCCGAGAAGGCCGGCGGCGAATACCTGCGCATCTTCGACGCCCACATTTCCATGCTCCGCGACCCCGAGCTCCACAAGGAGGTCCTCGACACCATCGAGGCCACCCAATGCACGGCGGAGTTCGCCGTCTCCAAAGTCATCAAGAGGCACGCACGCATCCTGCTCGCCGCCGATTTCCTCAAGGATCGCGTGCGCGACCTCTACGATATCGAGCACGCCATCCACCGCCACCTCCAGGGCACCAAGCGCGAAGACATCGGGCGCCTGGAAACCAACGTGATCGTGGTGGCCCATGACCTCACGCCGTCCCAGACCGTCACGCTCGACAAGTCCAAAGTCGTCGCCCTGGCCACGGATGCCGGCGGCCGCACCTCGCACACGGCCATCATCGCGCGCGCTCTCGGCATCCCCGCCGTGGTGGGCCTCGGGACCCTTACCGCCGAGGTGGTTGCCGGCGACCTTCTGGTGGTGGACGGCTCGACCGGCACCGTTGTGGTCAACCCCGACGCCCGCACCCTCGACGCCTACCATGCCAAGGCCCGCAACCTCCAGGAGCACGAGGTGCGGCTGGCCCGGATCCGGCAACTCCCCGCCGAGACGCCCGACGGCCACCGCGTGCGCCTGTACGCCAACATCGAGTCGCCCGAGGAGATCGAGATCGCCCTTCAGCGCGGGGCGGAGGGCGTGGGCCTCTACCGCACGGAGTTTCTCTTCTTCGAGAAGGGCTCGCCGCCCACCGAGGAAGAGCACTACCAGGCCTACCGCCGCGTGGCGCAGGCGCTCGGCAACCGCCCGCTCACCATCCGCACGTTCGACATGGGCGGCGACAAGCTTGAGCCGGGCGGCCAGTGGACAGAGAAGAACCCCTTTCTCGGCTGCCGTTCCATTCGCCTCTGCTTCCAGCGGATGGACCTCTTCCGCACGCAGCTTCGCGCCATTCTGCGCGCCTCTGCCGGCTCGCGTACCAGCATCCTGTTCCCGATGATCACCGACCTGCGCGAGATCCGCCTCGCCAAGAGCATCGTCCGCGAGACCATGGCCCAGCTCGACGCGGCCGGTATCCCGTTCGACCCGCGCATCGAGATGGGCATGATGATCGAGGTGCCCGGCGCGGCGCGCATTGCCGACCTCCTCGCCAAGGAGGTCAACTTCTTCTCCATCGGCACCAACGATCTCGTGCAGTACACGCTGGCCGTGGACCGGGGCAACGAGTGCGTCTCCGCCCTCTACCAGCCCGCCCACCCGGCCATCCTGCGGATCGTGCGCGACGTGATCGAGGTCGGACGCCGCACCGGTACCCGCGTGGCCATGTGCGGCGAGATGTCCGGCGACCTCGTCTACGCCATCCTGCTCGTGGGCCTCGGGCTCGGGGAGTTCAGCGTCAGCCCGGCCGTGTTGCCGCAGGTCAAGGAACTGGTCCGCGCCGTCACCTACGAGCACGCGCGCCAGGTGGCGGCCAGAGCGCTCACCTTCGAAGACCCCGAAGACACGCTGGCCTATCTCAAGGCCGTCAGAGAGGAGGCGCTCCCTGCGGATTCGTGAGCCCCTGGCCCAAGCCACCGCCAGGAGGCGGAGAGGCCGAGATAACGGTACACTCAGGGACCTCGGATGGACGCGCTGCGAGTGCTGGTGCGATTCGCGAAGGAGGGGGACGCACGGTGGCTGTCCCATCGCGACCTGATGCGGCTGTTCGAGCGGGCGCTGCGCAGGGCGGGTCTGCCGGTGCGGATGACCCAGGGCTTCAATCCGCACCCGAAGCTGAGCATCGCGGCGGCCCTGCCCCTGGGGCTGGAGGCCTGCGACGAGGCCCTGGAGGTGGAGCTGGAGCCCACGGTGTCGCCCGACGATGTGCTCCGGCGCCTGGGCGAGCAACTGCCCAACGGGGTTCGGTTGCGCTCCGCCGCCGCCGTGCCCCACGGGGCGCGGGCGCGTGTGGCGTCGTTGGAGTACGAGGCGGAACTGCCGCCCGACTGCCCGCTGACGCCGGGCGACCTCGAGAGTGCGAGAAGCCGCGCGACGCTGCCCGTGCGGCGAGCGAACGGCGAAGAGCGGGATGTACGGCCCGCCCTGCTCGCCCTGAACCTGGAGGCGGGCCGGCTGCGATTCGAGGTGGCGGCATGCGACCGCGGCACACCACGCGCCGCTGAGGTCCTCGCGGCGCTGCTCGGAGACGACTCGGAGGTACTGCGACGGATACGACTGCGACGAACGCGAGTGAGCCTGATGCTCAGCCCGCCGGGGCCGCAGAGCGGCACAGGCGTGACTCGGTGCCTGAGAGGGTGAGCGGCATGCAGCGCAGAATGGTGATCAACGCGCTCGAGCCGGAGGAGAGCCGGATCGCGGTCCTGGAAGACGACGTGCTCCAGGAACTCTACATCCAGCCCACGGCCAGCGAGCAGTGCCTGGGGAACATCTACAAGGGCCGCGTGACGAACGTCGAGCGAAGCATCCAGGCCGCGTTTGTGGATATCGGGCTCCCGAAGAACGCCTTCCTGCACGTCTCGGACGTCAAAGGGGGCAGCGCCGACAACTGGCTGCCGACCGACAGCCCGACCCCCAAGCGCCGCAAGGACGACACGCCGATCCAGAACCTGCTCCAGAAGGGCCAGGAGGTGGTGGTCCAGGTCATCAAGGAGGCCATCGGCAACAAAGGGCCGAGCGTCACGACCTACCTGAGCATCCCCGGCCGCTCGCTGGTGATGATGCCGGGCGTCGTGCACCACGGCGTCTCGCGCAAGATCACCGACGAGGCCGAGCGCGAGCGCCTGCGCAAGCTGCTCGACGAGCTGCCGCTCCCAGCCAACATGGGCTTCATCGTGCGCACGGCAGGCGCGAACGCGCGCAAGGCCGACCTCCAGCGCGACCTCCAGTACCTCCAGCGCCTGTGGTCGGCCGTCGAAGAGCAGACCCGCACGGGCCCCGTGCCCAAGCTGGTGTACCAGGAGAGCGACATCGTGCTGCGCTGCATGCGCGACCTCTTCGCAACCGACATCTCGGAGATTGTGATCGACTCCGAAGACGTGTGCCGCCAGGTGGCCGAGTTCCTGCGCGTGGCCTCGCCCAGCCACCGCAACCTGGTCAAGCTCTACCGCGGCGCTGCGCCCATCTTCGACCACTATCGCATCGAGCCGGAACTCCAGAAGACCTTCGACAACGTGGTGGCCCTCAAGAGCGGCGGCTCCATTGTTATTGACCAGACCGAGGCCCTGGTGGCCATTGACGTCAACTCCGGCCGCTACACGAACGAGGCGGACGTGGAGGAGACCGCGTTCCGCACAAACCTCGAGGCGGCCCGCGAGGCGGCCCGCCAGCTTCGCCTGCGCGACATGGGCGGGGTGATCGTGATCGACTTCATTGACCTGCGCCTCGAAAAGCACCGCCGCGAGGTCGAGAAGACCATGGCGAACGAACTCAAGCGCGACCGCGCCCGCAGCCGCGTGCTCCGCATGTCGCGGTTCGGCCTCATGCAGATCACCCGGCAGCGGGTGCGCCAGGGCACCAAGATGGCCCTCTACGACCGCTGCCCCACGTGCGCCGGCTCGGGCCTGGTCCGCAGCCTCCAGAGCATGGTGCCCCACGTCATGCGCCAGATCCGCCTCGCCCTGTCGAAGAAGGACGTCGAGAGCGTGGAGATCGCCAGCCACCCGAGCGTGGCGGAGCAGATCGCGAACACCAAGCGCCGCGAGCTGGCCCGCCTGGAAGAGCAGGCTCACGCCACGCTTCGCATCACCGGCAGGCCGGACTTCCGGCCCGGCCAGGTCCAAGTCGTTTGCCATCTCAGGGACGGCAAGAAGGCAACCCTCTGAGTCAAGGAGACGCCATCGTGTACGCTGTGATTGAGACCGGCGGCAAACAGTACAAGGTGTCGCCCGGCGAGACCATCGAGGTCGAATCCCTGCCCGACCACGCCGGGGAGCCGGTCGAGTTCGACCGCGTGCTCTTCTACAGCAACGGCGAGGACGTGCGCTGCGGGGCGCCCACCGTGGCCGGCGTGCGTGTGGTGGGCACCGTGGTGGCCCAGGAGCGGGGCGCGAAGATCATCGTCGGCAAGTTCCGCCGCCGAACCGGCTACCACCGCAAGCAGGGCCATCGCCAGGCCATTACCCGCGTGGCCATCGAACGCATCGTGGCCAACTGAACGGAAGGAGATTCCTCCATGGCGCACAAGAAGGGACAAGGCTCGTCCAGGAACGGGCGCGACAGCAATCCGCAGAACCGGGGCGTGAAGCGCTTCGGGGGCCAGCTCGTGGATGCCGGCACCATCATCGTCCGCCAGTGCGGCACCCACTTCAAGCCAGGCGCCAACGTCGGCCGCGGAAGGGATGACACCCTCTTCGCCAAGGCCGCCGGGCGCGTGGAGTTCGGCGCGGGCCGCCGCGTCAATATCCTGCCCGTCTGAGCCCTGGGGGCATGCCGCCGTCATGTTCCTCGACGAGGCATTCATCCAGGTGAAGGGCGGCGACGGCGGCCACGGCTGCGTGAGCTTCCGCCGCGAGAAGTACGTGCCGCGCGGCGGACCCGACGGCGGCGACGGCGGTCGCGGAGGGGACGTGAGCCTCGTCGCGGACCCCGCCGTGGACACGCTCTACGAGTTCACGTTCCACCATCGCATCGCCGCGAGCAACGGCCGCCACGGCAGCGGCGCGAACAAGACGGGCGCCAGCGGCGAGCCGGTCGAGGTCCGCGTGCCCGTCGGCACCCTTGTCTACGATGCCGACACGGGGCTGCTCTTGCGCGACCTCGACCAGCCGGGCGCGCGCATCATCGTGGCCGCCGGCGGCAAGGGCGGGCGTGGCAACCGCCATTTCGCCACCGCTACGGACCGCGCCCCGCGCCAGGCCGAACGCGGCGAACCCGGCCAGGAGCGCAAGCTCCGGCTCGAGCTCAAGCTGCTCGCCGACGTGGGCCTCGTCGGCCTGCCCAACGCGGGCAAGTCTACCCTCATCTCCCGCGTGTCGAACGCGCGCCCCAAGGTGGCCAACTACCCCTTCACCACCCGCTATCCCTGCCTGGGCATCGCGGACGTCGGAGGCTACCGGCGGCTCGTGATCGCCGACATCCCCGGCCTCATCGAAGGCGCCCATCAGGGGCATGGCCTCGGCACCGAGTTCCTCCGCCACATCGAGCGCACGCGGGTCCTCCTGCTCATCCTGGACGCCGCGGGCGTGGACGGCACCCCTCCCCTGCAAGCCTACCGCACGCTGCGCACCGAGCTTGGCCTCTACGGCCATGCCCTGGCCGAGCGGCCACACCTGGTCGCGGTCAACAAGATTGACCTTCCGGACGGCCGCGCAGCCGTCGAGGAACTCCGCTCGGCCCTGCCCGTGGAGGTGCACGCCATTTCCGCCGCCACGGGCGAGGGCGTGGCCGCCCTCCTGGCTGCCCTCACGCGCGTTGTGGATGGCGTTGCGGCGCAACCTTCAGCCGCGGATGCCGCCGGGAAAGAGCCGCAGCAGAATCTCTGAGAGCGCCGGGCAGAAGACGATCACCATCAGTGCCGCCACCTCGGCCAGAATGAACGGCATCGCCGCGCGCGCGACCCGCTCCAGCGGCAGCCGGGCCACCCCGCAGGCCACGAACAGGTTGACCCCCACCGGCGGCGTCACTTGCCCGATGGCCAGGTTCACCGCCAGAATCACCCCGAAGTGCAGCGGCGGTACCCCCAGATGCTTCACCACAGGAAGCAGGATGGGCACGAAGATGTAGTAGATCGAGATCGCGTCGGCCACGCAGCCCGCGGCCAGCACCGCGGCGTTGATCATCAGCAACATGGCCCATCGCGGCACCGGCAGGCGGCTCAGCCAGCTCACCGCCGCCGTAGTGATCCCCTGATCCTCCAGCACCCAGGCGAACAGCGACGCCGCTGCGACGATGACCAGCACCTGGGAAGACACGATCGCCGCTTCCCGGAACACCCCGATCAGCGCACGCAGGCCGAGGTCGCGGTAGAACACCACGTCCACGGCCACCGCGTACGCCACGGCCACTGCCGCAACCCGGGTCGGGCTGGAGAAGCCTCCATAGATGCACACCAGGATCACCACTGGCGCCGCCAGCCCAGGCAGGGCCGCCACCAGGGCGCGAAGCAACTCGCCCCGCACGGCCCGCTCGGCGGCCGAGCCGTAGCCTCGACGCCACGAGGCCCACACCGTGTAGCCGATCAGCGCCGCCCCCACCACGACGCCCGGCAGCACCCCCGCGATGAACAGGTGAAGCACGTTTTCCTCGGCCAGCAGGCCATAGATGACCATAGCGATGGACGGCGGGATGATGATGCCGAGTCCTCCACTTGCGGCCAGCAGGCCGGCAGCGAAGCCGCGGTCGTAACCATTCTCGGCCAACGCGGGGATCATCAGCGACCCGATTGCCGCCACCGTGGCGGGCCCCGAACCCGACATGGCCGCGAAGAACATCGAGACGGCTACGGCCACTACGCCCAGCCCGCCCGGCAGCCCGCCCACCACCAGGCGCGCCAGGCGCACCAGCCGACTCGCCACCCCGCTCTTGGAGAAGGCCAGGCCGGCCGCAATGAATAGCGGGATCGCCATCAGCGATTCGTGCATCAGCGAGCCGACGACCTGGTGGGCGAAGATCGCCAGACCCTGGCCCGGGAGGAAGAGCAGGATGGCGGCCAGAGCGGAAAGGCCGAGGCTGAACGCGATCGGCACCTCCAAGAGGGCCAGGATCACGAACAGCCCCACGAGCGTTGCTGCGACGGCTGCCTGCACGCGCTCAACCCTTTCCTCCCCCGCTTGACGGCGGGGTCTCCCCTTCCCTGCCCTCCCGACCCGATGCCCTGCGCCTCTCGCGCCAGCACTGAATCGCGCGCACACACGACAGCGCGCCCGCGAGCGGCACACACAGCGTCACCACCCAGTCCGGGCACCACGTCACCAGCGAGCGGTTGTGCCCCCGAACCTGGCCCCAGCACACCTGGACCCCCGCCACGGCCAGAGCCAGGAAGAACACCAGCGCGGCCGCGAGCCCAAGCGCCTGGAGCCTCCGGCGCCATCGGCTCGATGCCAGCCGGCTCACGAGGCCAAGGCTCAGGTGCGCATCGGCGCGCGTGGCGGCAGGCACACCCAGCAATGTGGCCCAGAAGAACAGCGCGAGAACGATCGGCGTGATGGGCGACGCGAGACCCGGCAGGACGCGCGCCAGGATGAGCTGCACGGTGAGCAGAACGGCGACCGCGGCGAGGAGGAGGCCCGCGAGAAGCCCCTCAACGTTCCTTGGCAGCTTCATCTTCACGGGGCTTCGATTCCTCGACCTGGCTCTTCACCGCGGCTTCGAAGCGCTCGAGGAGCTCTTCGCCGACGAGGCTTTCGAATGGCCCTCGCAGCCCTTCCTGGGCCTTGGCCTTGAACGCCTCTCTCTCGGCGTCGCTGAGTCGCGTGACCACCATCCCTTCCGCCGCGAGGGCGGCCGGCAGCTTCTCGTCCGCCTCCGCGACCAGCCGCCGCTCGTAGATCATGGCCTCGCGGGCACACTCCCGCAGAATCTTCTGGTCGTTGCCGGGAAGCGCGTACCAGAGATCCCGGTTGATGCACAGCACGATCGGGTCATAGACGTAATTCCACAGCGTCACGTGCTTCTGCACGGTGTGCAGCTTCGCCGTGTAGATCACCGAGAGGGGATTCTCCTGTCCGTGGAGATCGCCCCGGTCGAGGGCCAGGAACAGGTCGCCGAAGTTCATCTGGTGCGTGGTCGCGCCAAAGTGCTCGAACAACACGGAGGGCAGACCCTGGGGGACTCGGATTTTCAGTCCCGCGAGGTCCTCGGCCTTGCGGATCGGCCGCAGGCTGTTGGTGATCTGGCGGAAGCCGTTGGCCCCGTAGGCGATGCCCACGAGGTTCCGATCCTTGAGCAGTTCCAGCATCTCCTCCCCCACCGGCCCATCGCACACGGCATCGGCGGTGGCGTGGTCAGGGAAGAGCCAGGGGAAGCAGAACACGGCCCAGCGGGGGTCCACCGTGGAGAGCAGGATCGTGGATTCGAGCGACGCCTCGAGCTGGCCTTGCTGCACCATCTGGAGTTCGGTGGACTGGTTGCGGCCGGAGCGGGTGGCGTTGGGGATGATATCCACGCGGTAGCGGCCGCTCGTGCGTTCTTCAACGAGCTGCCGCCACCGGAGCGCGCCCTGGAACCACTCGGAGTTGTCGCCCAGGATCAGGCTCAGGCGGATGCGGCGTGGGCGGTTCTCCTCGCTGCACCCGACCAGCGCGGTTGCTGCGGCAAGACAAGCCAGGAGGCAGGCCGCGTCTCTCGTCTTCGCCCTCATGGCACCGGCTCCCTCTCTCCCCCGTGGACAAGGTCGAGGATCAGTTGTACCGCCTCGGCGAGATCGCGCACGACATGGTGAGCGCGGGTCTCCGCCGGCAGCTCAGCGTTCGGGCCGGCCACGCGCAGCGTCCTACAGCCCCGTGCAAGGCCCGCCTCGATATCGCGCTCCGAGTCGCCGACCACGAAGCTCCGCTCCGGGGCCACCCCGAGCTCGCGGGCCGCCTGGTCTATGAGGCCGGGCCTCGGCTTGCGGCAGAGGCAGCCGTCGTCGTTCGTGTGGGGGCACAGGTAGACGCCCGCAATCGAGCCGCCCGCCGCGGCCACCGCCTCGACCATCCTGCGGTTGATCCCCTCGATATCGGCCAGCGAAGCCAGCCCGCGCCCCACGCACGACTGGTTCGTGATGACGGCCACGACGAAGCCGGCCTCCCGCAGCCGCCGCAGGGCATCGAGCGCCCCGTCCGCGAAACGGAAGTCGTCCCAGCGGAACACCCAGCTCCCCGCCGGCGGCGGCTCGTTGATGACGCCATCGCGGTCGAGGAACACTGCGCGGCCGGGTTCGATCGTTGCCTGGGCGCTCATTTCGCGGTATTATAACAGCCGCTCATGAGGCCCGCAAGAAAGGCGCCGGTTCGTGGACGGATTGGTCAGGATAGACGGCTCGGAGGGCGAGAGCGGCGGGCAGATGCTGCGCACGGCGCTGGCGCTGTCCATGGTCACAGGCCGCCCGTTCGAGATCGTCAATATCCGGGCCAGGCGGCAGAAGCCCGGCCTGCGCCCGCAACACCTCGCCTGTGTGAAGGCCGCGGCGAAGATCAGTTCGGCCGCCGCGGAGGGCGCGGCCCTCGGCTCGCGTGCCCTCCGATTCGAGCCGGGCGCCGTACGGCCAGGCACCTATGACTTCGTCATCAAGTCCGCGGGCTCGACCTCGCTCGTGCTCCACACGCTGTACCTGCCGCTGGCCTTGGCGGGCGCGCGTTCGGTGCTCACCATCAGCGGGGGCACCCACGTGCCCTTCAGCCCGAGCTTCCACTTCCTCCTGCACCAGTGGGCCGTGCTGATGCGGCGCCTGGGGCTGGATGTGGAGCTGACGATGGCCCGTGCGGGTTACTACCCCGAAGGCGGCGGCGCCATCCGCGCGAAGGTGTTCCCGGCGGGCCGCGTGCGCCCGTTGGTCCTCGGTCCGCGCGGCGCGCTGGAGCGGCTGGAAGGCATCTCGCTCGCGAGCGGCCTGGCCCGTTCGGTGGCCGAACGCCAGCGCCAGCAGGCTCTGGCCCGACTGGAGGCCGAGGGCCTGGCCGCCGGCATCGAACTGGCCGAAGCCCCGTCCTCTGGGAAGGGCACGTCGTTGTTCCTGCTCTCGACCTACCAGGGTGGCGGCCGGGCGGCGGCCGACGCTCTCGGAGCGCTGGGCAAGCGCGCCGAGACGGTGGCCGACGAGGCGTGCGACCAGTTGCTCGCCTTCCTCCGCACACGGGGCGCCGTGGACGCTCATTGCGCCGACCAACTCCTCCTCCCGCTTGCGCTGGCTACGGGCCCCTCGGAGTTCCCCGTCCCCGCCGTCACCTCCCACCTCCTCACCAATGCGCAAGTCATCCAGCGTTTCGTCCCTGCCCTCCTCTCCATTGACGGCGAACCAGGCGGCGAGGGAACCGTCCGCGTCACGCCGCGGCCTGCCTGAGAGGGAAATTGCCCGGCTTGTCGCGCCACGCCCCGCACGCTATACTATGTGGCGGATACGAGGAGGCCAGGATGGACACTCGAGAAGCGCTGGACACGATTCTGCGCGAGGTGAGCGGTGTGCTCAGCCATGTGAGCCCCGCCGCCGTCGAGCGTCTGCTCGAGGCGGTGCTGTCGGCCAGGCGCATCTATGTGGCCGGCGAGGGACGCTCGGGCCTTGTGGCACGCACCTTCGCCATGCGGCTGGTGCACCTGGGCCTGACGGCCTACGTTTGCAGCGAGACGATCACCCCCGCCATCGAGGCGGGCGATCTGTGCGTGGCCTGCTCCGGTTCGGGAGAGACCCCGATCACCTGCCATCGTGCGGAACTCTCCAAGCGCGTGGGCGCCACCATCGCCGCCGTTGTGGCGGCTCCCGGCACACCTCTGGGCGCCAACGCCCATATCGAGGTCATTCTGCCGGCGCCGGCCAAGGGCGCCCGCAAGGCGCCCTCGGTGCAGTTCGGCGCCACCCTCTTCGAGCAGGCGCTCTTGCTCTTCCTGGACGCCGTGGTGCTCCTCCTCCAGGAGCGGCGCGGCGCGTCGCCCGAGAGCATGCTGGCCAAGCACACCAACCTCGAGTAGCCTTTCCCCACAAGGCCGATTCCGGTAGAATGGTGCGTGTGAGGAGGCCAGGCATGGCGCTCGGACGCTGCGGGGCATTGTGGATGACGGCTCTCGCCCTGGTGGGATGCTCGCCGCCCGTGCGCGCGGCAGAGGCCCCGCTGGTGCGCGTCTCCGACGGCGCGACGCCCATGGGCACGTACATGGTGGTCACCGTGTACGCGCCTGATGAGGCCGCGGGCCGCGCCGCCATCGCCGCCGCCTTCGCCCGCGTGGAGGAGGTCGAAGCCGCGACCAGCCACTACCGCGAAGCCAGTGACCTCTCGAAGCTCAACCGCTCAGCCGGCGGTCCGCCGATCGCCATCAGCCGGCACCTGTGGACCGTCCTGCGCCGCGCGCGAGAGATCTCGGAGGAGACGGGCGGGGCTTTCGACGTCACCGTGGGCCCACTCGTCGAGCTCTGGAAGCGCACGTGGAAGCAGGGCACCCTGCCCACGGAGGCCGACGTCGCCGCCGCCCGGGCGCTGGTGGACTATCGCCTGGTGCGCGTGGCGGCCGACGAGCCTCGCGCCCAACTGCTCAAGCAAGGCATGCGGCTCGACCTCGGCGCCATCGGCAAGGGCTACGCGGCCGACCAGGCCATCGCCGCCCTGCGCGAGCGCGGCATCGCGATCGCCCTGGTGGCCGTGGCAGGAGACATCCGCGCGATCGGCGCGCCGCCCGGGCGCCAGTGGTGGCTCGTCGGCATCCGCGACCCCGCCCGCCCCGACGGCATCCTCCCCGCTCCGCTCGGCATCCGCGACCGGTCAGTCTCCACCTCCGGCGACTACGAGCAGTTCGGCATGGTTGCGGGACGCCGCGAGTCTCATATCCTCGACCCGCGTTCGGCGAAGCCCGTGGAGGGGGTGCGGAGTGTCACAGTGGTGGCTTCCGACTCGATCACCGCCGACGCCTACGCCACGGCCCTCAGCGTCCTGGGCCCCGATGCGGCTATCGCCTTCGCCGAGAAGCGAGCCGACATCGAGGCGCTTGTCATCTACGAGCGTGATGGAAAACTCCACACTGCCCGCTCGAAGGGTTTCGAGAAACTCGAAGTCACCCCAGCGGGCAGCCGCTAGCTCCTCGGAGAACCGTCCAGTGCCCGATCTCAGGCCGTTCCGTGGGTTACGCTTCAGCCCCAAGGCAGGCAACCTGGCCGACCTCGTGGCCCCGCCCTACGACGTCATCGGCGCCGAACAGTACCAGGCCCTGTGCCGTCGCAGCCCTCACAACGTCGTGAGGCTGATCCTCGATAAGGGTTACTCCCCCGACGTGCTTCCACCGTGCGAGTGGTACGACCAGGCAGCCGCGCTGCTCGCCGGGTGGCGCAGCGAAGGCCTGATCGCCCCTGACTCGGACCCGGCGTTCTACCTCTACAGCCAGGTCTTCCCCCACCGAGGGCGGCGTGTGCGCCGCAAACTGCTCGTAGGCGCCCTGCGGCTCGAGGCCTATGGCGCCGGACGGATCTTCCCACACGAGAACACAACCCCGGGACCCAAGATCAGCCGCCTGCGTCTCATGCAGGCCTGCAAGGCGAACCTCAGCCCGATTCTGGCGTTCTTCCCCGACCCTGGCGGCGCGATTAACGGAGTGCTGGACGACCTGGCGTCGGAGCGCCCGATGGCCGCCTTCAGCGATGACGAGGGGATCGAGCACGAGCTTTGGCGCATCACGGATGCCGCGCGGCAGAGCGAGCTTTCGGCCGCACTCGGCCCCTTGCCGCTCTACATAGCCGACGGCCACCACCGCTACGAGACCGCCGTCGTCTACCGCGACACCGAGCGAGCCAAGCTCGGGGCGTCCGCCGCGACGGAACTGCCGCTGGACTTTATGCTTACGGCCTGCATGTCGGGCGCGGACCCAGGGCTTGTCATTCGACCCACCCACCGGGTGGTCACTTGGCAGGGCGACTTCTGGGCGAGTGATTTCCTGGACGAGGCCGAGGAGTGGTTCAGCGCCCGCAGGCTTGGCGCGAGGACGCTCCAGGATGCTCTCGCTGTCCTGGACGCCCGCCGTGACGAACCCCTCTTCATCATCTACGGGGGCAAGGCCGCGGGCTACATCGTCCTCCAACTCCGCAGCGAGGAGGCCCTGCGGGACGCCCCGTATCCCCTGGGTTCCCCCCTTCGAAGGCTCCCCGCAGCCGTCTTCAGCCAAGCCTTCCTGGCGAAGCTGCCGGGGCTTCGGGGCGCCACCGTTACCTATACGGCTGATCCCGAGGCGGCCATCCGGCAGGCCGAGGCCAACGAGCGGTCGCTAGCCTGCCTGCTTCCCAGCGTCAGCCCTGGCGAACTCATGGGCGTTGTGGACGCGGGCGAGCGGATGCCACCGAAGTCCACCTACTTCTGGCCCAAGCCAATGACAGGCATCGTGTTACGATCGCTGGCATCATTCTGAAGTTTTTCCTATGGTTCCTTGACAAACGCCCGCGATCAGGTATAATCAAGGTGATGTCAGTGTAAGAGCCTGAGGCCTTTTCACCACGAAAGGAGGTGAGAAAATGCAGAAGAGGCAAGGCTTTACGTTGATTGAGCTCCTGGTCGTCATCGCCATCATCGCTATCTTGGCGGGCATGCTTCTGCCCGCTCTGGCCAGGGCTCGTGAGGAAGCCAGGCGCATTCGCTGCCGCAACAACCTGAACCAGCTGGCGAAGGGTATGGCGACGTACTTGAACGAGTGCGGCGACAACCGCTTCTATCCGTGGCCGGCTGCGCGTCCAGGCTGCGGCACCAAGGCCGACCCCAACTTCGGCGGCGCGGAGTGGCTTGCCTCCTTGTACTGGACCAAGATCATCCCCGATCCCGGCGTATTCAGCTGCCCAAGCTCGCCGGATAGCAACGAATCGGGGCTGGAGCTTGGCTCCAACGGCACCCCGGGCGGCAGACCGCTGTCCAGAGACGCCGTGAGCTATGCAGGCATGGGCGACAAGAGCGTCGGCATCTACCTGTATAGCAAGCAGAACAAGGGTGGCAGCTACGCGTCCTCCGAACTGGCCATCCGCGATGACTTCCCCCCGAACGAGCCCATGGCCACGGATGACACCGACGAGCCGATCAACCACGGTGAAAGGGACAACGGCGGTATGTCGGTCCTGTTCTTCGACAGCCACGTCGAGTACTGGACTCATACCCGTGTTGACCTGGAAACCGGCGTCGGCGCTGGTGATCTGTGCGCTCTGATGAACTGAGGTAGACCGAAGCGTCACCTACCTGAATAGCCCGCCCTTCGGGGCGGGCTATTCTTTTGGCCTCTCGCCGCCCTGCCCTCTCTCCGCATGGTCCAGGCGCCGCAGCCACGCGGCCAGACCCGGGTACTCCGCATCGAGCTTCTGAACCGCGATGACCTGCTCGCGAGCCTTGGCATACAGCCCCTGCCGCTCGTAGGCGCGAGCCAGGCGCGCATACGCCTCGACGTTCTTGGGCAGCAGCCGGGTCATGGTCTCATAGACCTCCAGAGCGGCCTGCTTCCTTCCCTCCGCCTCCCGGCGGCGCGCCAGGGTGTCGTAGAACTTTTCCAGACCACGGTTCACCAGCGACACGTGGTCAGGGTCGAGCGACGCCGCGCGTCCCCAGGCCAGCGACACGTCCATGTATTGCTCCCAGGCGCGCTCGTAATCGTTCGCGTCCAAGTAGGCCGTCGCCAGGCCGATCCGCATCACCGGGATGCCCGGCCACTTCGACACCCCGTCCTGCCAGAACGTGCGGCTGTCCGCCCACACGCGATTCCGGCTGTGCGCGCCCAGCGCGAGCGTGGCGAGCACGGCCCCAGTGCAACCGAGCGCGACCGCAGCCCGCCGGCGGGTCGTCATCACGCTCCCCAGGAGCTCGGCTCCGAAGGCGCAAGCCCCCACCAAAGGCAGGTACAGGTATCGCTCTGCCACGAGGACGCTGATCGGGATGAAATTGGCCACCGGCAACAACAGGAGGAACCACCACCCGATGCAGAAGGCGGCTGAACTGCGCCGTGGCGCGGCCCACCACGCGGCGAGCACGACCGCGGCCGCCGCGGCAGCCAGGAGAGCGATCCGAGGCCCGTCCGAGGCCCAGCGCAGCGACCCCTCGCCATGGGGTGCCACGAGGTGCACGGGGAAGAACAGCAACTGCCAGTACTTGGCGAAGATCAGAGGCACGTTGGCCAGGCTGGCGTCGAAGGCCTGGCCTTTGACGATACCGGCCTCGTGCGCCACGAGCGTGTGCACCGCTGTAAGGCCGATTGCCAGCACCCAATGCGGCAGGGTGGCGGCCAGCCGTCCCCACAGGCGCTCGTCGCTGCCGTCGCCCGACGTCAACACCGCCAGCCCCAGTGCCGCGGGCAACGTCATGGCCGATGCCTTCGACAGGAGCGACGCAGCCAGGCAGGCCAGCGACAAGCCGTAGAGCACCCAGCGGCCTCTTCCCTCGCGGCGCTCGTGCGCCACGAACGCCAGGAAGGCGAGAAGGTAGAAGAGGGCGTAGAGCACGTCGCGGCGACCGGACACCCAGGCCACGGACTCCACCTGGGCGGGATGCACTGCGAAAGCCGCCGCCCCGAGCAGCGCCAGGCCCTGGCGCCGCAGCAGCCACCGCAACACGCCGTAGCAGAGGACCGTGTTCGCTGCATGGAGCAGCACGTTCGTCAGGTGGTAACCAACGGGGTTGAGGCCCCAGAAGGCATAGTCCACCGCATAGCTCAGCTCGCGCAGCGGGAGCCACGCGTGGCTGCTGGGGTCCTTCGAGACGAGCATCGCGGCGATGCTGCGCGGCGCGAGCGAGCGGATGCGCTCGTTCTCCTCGACGAGGAACCAGTCGTCGAAGCTGATGAACTGGTTCCACAACGTGTTGCCGAAGGTGCAGAGCGTCAACGCCACGAGGGCCAGACACGCCAGCATCTGCCGGCACGCGGGAGAGGCCCGGTGCCAAACGCCTTGCTCCGTGTTCGCGCTCACATTGCTTCGTCCTCGCCCCCCGATGCGACGCCGGAGGCCGCGTGGTCCTGCTGCTTCCTGTGGCGCACGTATGACTTCACTTTGCGGAACAGGGCGATCTCGGGCGGAATGCGGGGCACGTCAATCTCCAGGTCGCCCCCGCGCGGCAGCAGGAAGTCGGTGCGGTCCACCTGCTCGAGGACGTAGCGGCAGACCCTGTGCGGCTTGCAGCGCCCGAGGCCCAGCTCGTGCTGGCGCGGCTTGCTCTGCTGGAGCACGTAGGTGAGGTAGCGGGGGAAGAAGCATTTCATGAACGCGCGCAGCTCCCCATTGAGTTCGTCGCGCAAGCGCCTCAACTCATCGCGCGCCGCCACAAGGCTGTGGAACACCTCCACCAATTGCTGGGCCTCCGTCGGGCAGACCCTCTCGATGTTCTCCCAGTCATTCGACGCCTGAATGACGGCCCGGGAACCTGAGAAGGCGAACGCCAGGCGATCGACCTTGCGCTGCTTGAGTTCGTAGTTGATCCGCACACCGTCCAGCACGCGCGTGAACTGTTCGAGCCCCTGCCGGAAGCGTGCGGCGGCCTCGCGCGCGCAGCGCAGGATGTTCGCCACGTAGGGGTCGCCCACCACCATGGCGGCCCAGCGGCGGAGGATGTTCTTCGTGCTCGTCTGCTCCTCGAGGGAGTCGAAGAGCACGCTGCTCTTGCGGTCGGCGGCCTCGTTCTCGACCAACTGCCCCAGGGGCAACCCGGCCAGCAGCAGCGACCGGAAGGCGTCGAAGGCGATCGGCCCGTCGCCCGGGGCGCGCTTCTCCTGGCTCGTCAGGCGGCCCGTCGTGAGCGCCTGCGTGGCCTCATCGAAGACGGCGACCTCCACGTGCGCGGGGTCGGGCCCGCGGCCCTCGCGCAGGAGACAGGCGGCATACTGGCGCTTGAGGGCCTTGAGGTCAGCCTCGGCGCGCTCGAGGTCCGCGTGTGCGCGGCTCAAAGACTTCTGCGTGGCCTCGGTGCCGGCCGCGGGGCCGCTCTCCAGCGTGTGCACGAGCTCCTCGAGCTCGCGCACGGCCGCGGCCTGGGCGGCGATGCGCCGTTGGTAGTCTTCAATGGAAGGGGGCGCTTCTTGTGCCATGGGTCGCCTAGGTCTCCGGTGGGTTCGCCTCGGGCTTCGGTTCGGGTCTCGGCTCCGCACTCGGCTCAGGCTTGGCGTCGCTGGGGCCCGGCGCCGGCTCGGGGGCATTCCACAGCGTCTTCACCAGGGCGAGAGTCTCGCGGGCCGAGTGCTGTTCCGCCTCCTTCTTGTTCCTGCCCCAGCCGGTGCCATACTCCACCCCTTCGATCATCGTGACCACTCGGAACGACTTGGCGTGGTCCGGTCCCGACTCCTCGATGACACGATAGGTGGGGGTGCAGCCGCGCCGGCGCTGGACGAGCTGCTGGAGGGCCGACTTGCAGTTCTTGATCAGCTTGGTGCGTTCGGCGTCGTGGATCTCGCGCTCGAGGTTGCGCAGCACGAAGGCGCGGGCGGCCTCGAGGCCCTGGTCGAGGTACACCGCGGCCACCAGCGCCTCGAAGACGTTGGCGACCACGGAGTTGGGGAGCCGACGCCCGTGGCTCATGCCCCGGCCCACGGAGAGGAACTGGTCGAGGTGCAGCGCGCGGCTCTGGCGGGCCAGTGTGCGCTCGCTGACCACGATGCTCTTCACCGCGGTCAGCTCCCCTTCGGGGTGTCCCTGATAGGTCTGGAAGAGGTACTCGGAGACGACCATGCCCAGGATGGCGTCGCCGAGGAACTCCATCCGCTCGTTGCTCAGGCCGAGGTCCGACCGGTTAGAGGAATGGGTGAGAGCCTTCTCCAGCCACGCGGGCTCGCGGAACTGGTGGGCGATCGCCTCCTGGCACGCCGCGATGCGGTCCTGCTCCATACAGAGTCCCTTGCTGTCAGACGCGCAACGGGCATGGCCCGGTTCGGACGTGCCATCGGGGAGGGTCCGAAGCGGGCCAGGCCCCACCGGGGGCGGATAGACCGGCACCGAATCTACCAGATCGGGCCTTGGCGCGTCAAGCGCGCTCAACGCGTCGCCGTGCGCAGCGGCGGCCTGTAGTCGAAGGAGTCCCAATAGGCGCGGTCGGTGGCATAGGGGTTCACGGGGTCGGTAGGTTTGAGGTCCTTGGGCAGAATGCCGAAGCGCTGCATCTCGCGGATGTAGTGCTCGGTGGGGCGGAAGCCGGGCATGTCGAAGCGCTTCCCCTCCATGAGGCGCCGCTGGGCGTCCTGGATCCGCGCGAGGAGATTCTGGTAGAGCGGGTCGCTGGCGGAGGCGAAGACGGGCTTCTTGCACAGGCCGAGGCCGCCGGCCTCCCTGGCGAGCATGGCCTTCAGCAGCAGGGACTTCTCCGGGCGCGTGAGGTTGTAGAGCGGCCCGCGCCCGCCGAGGCGGTGCCCGCCGAAGACGAGGGCGTCCACCTTGCCGGCCTGGCGATCCTGCACGCTCTGGATGTGGCATTCGCCGCAGCGCTTCGTCATCTCGGCCAGGTCGGCGGGGGCGAAGTGCACGGGGTAGAAGCCGTTGCCCAGACAGGCATAGGTGCCGGGGTAGCAGGCGCTCGTGTCAATCCACAGCCGCAGCACGGTGGCCTCGTGGGCGCTGAGCTTCGCCTGGTAGTGGGTGCCGTCAATGAGCTTGAGCAGGCGGCTGGCCCCCGAGCCGATCACATAGGGGCCGTAGTTGCTCTCGGGGCGGTTGCGGTTGTCCGACACCAGGCCGCGCGTCTGCATGGTCCAGTAGCTGATCGTGTACATGGGCGTCTTGTCGCCGCAGAGGTCCACGCGGCCCTCGGGCTTGTCGGGGTTGTGGCACGAGACGCAATGCTTATCGAGGATGGGTTGCACGTCGCGTGGGAAGTCTATCACGCTGGGCACGCCATTGAAGGGTTCGATGCGCGAGGGCGGCCGTTGCATGGCGAGCGGCGAGGTTGCCAGCGTGGTGCGGGGCGTGTCGGTGCGCAACTCGTGGCACCCCACGCAACTCGTCGTTTCGCCCGGCTGCGCGGTGTGGAAGCTGTGCATTCGCTTGACGGCGAGGTCCTGGCCGTCGAGGGCCACGAAGAAGACGCTCTTGAGGGCGGGGACGTCGAAGTAGGCCGAGCCGTCGGGTTCGACGGGCACGGTGCCGAGGATTTCGGCCAGGGTGAACGAGCCGCCGATGGTGAGCGGCTCCATGCCGCCGGAGTGGTTCACCGGCTTGGGAAGCTGCTGGAGGACGAGGAGCTTCTTGATCGAGCCGCGCGGCACGTCGGCCATCTTGCGCCCGTGATAGATGTCGGTGAGGAACAGGCGCCCAGTCGGGCTGGCCAGCTTGACCCGCGGTGGGATCACCCGCTCGCGGGGCCTCGGGGTGAGCGGCCGTGGCTCGTGGACCTGGAATTGCCGCTGATCGGGCGGCAGCGAGTAGACCAGCTCGGAATCGCCCGTGCCGTTCATCACGAAGAGCCCGCGCGGGCTGGCGACGAGGAAGCACGTCTCGCTGAAGGCCCAAGGGTCCTTCCAGTCGCCGCCCTTGCTCACGATGCGTGCGGCGCTCTGCATGTCGGGGCCGAGCGTGGGGTCCACGATGGCCACGGGGCCGAGGTGCTCGGGCCGCCCGTGGCCGGGGGAGTACGACACCACGACCTTGTTCGAGCCGGGGATCGGCTTCGCGTCGAGCATGGCCGTGTTGCCGAAGCCATTGCCGAAGAACACCGTCTGGTTCGTGCCGTCGGGATTCATCGCCCACAGGTGGTGGTAGTGAACCTGCGAGCGGTCCACGTACTCCCAACGCATGTACAGGATGCGCCCGTCGGGCAGGGGCCAGGGGGTGTTGTCGTGGTCGTTGTTGCTCGAGAGCATCCGCACGTTCGAGCCGTCGGCGTCGCAGCGGTACAGCGTCGCCACGCGCGTGTACCAGCAGTTCACGAAGCGGCGGCAGCGCGACGAGCAGAACACGATGCCCCCGTCGGCGCAGTACGTCGGCTCGATGTCGTCGTCCGGGCCGTCGGTGAGTTGCTTCAGGCCCGAGCCGTCGGCGTTGATCTCGTAGAGGTGGAACGTGTGGGTGCCGCCCTTGCGGTAGGAGAACAGAATCCTCTCGCCGTCGTAGTGCACCTGGGGGTCGCGCACGCCGCCCTTCGGGTCGTCGAGCAGCACCTGGAGGGCGCCGGTGCGCAGGTTCAGGCGGCACAGGCGGCCTCCCTCGCCATAGCCCCAGTAGACGCCGTCCTCGAACTTGAAGCCGAGCTGCTTCGCCGGCGACTCGGAGTGGTCCGCATAGTTGCCGAACGTCACGTACCAGTGGTCCCGGCCCGGCACGCGGACGGCGAAGACGATCTCGTCCACGCCCTTCATCGGCCCGGCGTCGAGGAAGGCCTTGAGCATCGGCCCGGCGCGGAAGCCGCCCGGGTCGGCGGGGGCCGGAGCCGTCGGGGCGGCTTTGGGGGCGGCCTTCGGCGGCGGGGCCTGGCCGGCCATCGCCCATCCCACCCACACCACAGCCACGCACAGAGCAATGGGTTTCACCGCTTTTGCCTCCGAGCCGAGCGTGCCAGCCTCGTGACCTCCCGCTGCTTGCCAGCCCGCGGGCGGTTCAGGGGTGAATGATACGCGACATCCCCGGGGGAATCAAGCCCCAGTTTGACCCGCAGCTGCCAGGCTCGTAAACTGACGCCCAGAGAGGAGAGAGCCGTGGCCAAGGCTCCCAGCGACATCCTTCGCGTCGGCCTCATAGGCTGCGGCGGGCGCGGCACGGGGGCGGCGATGAACGCGATGAACGCCGACCCCGGCGTGCGCCTCGCCGCGCTGTGCGACGTGTCGGCCGAGGCCATCCGAATCCGCCGAGCCGGCCTCCAGCAGCAGAAGCCCGACCAGGTGACGGTGGACGACGCTCGCTGTTTCGTGGGCCTCGACGGCTATCTCAAGCTGATCGAGTGCGTGGACGTGGTGCTCATCGCGGTCGCCTCGAAGTTCCATCCGCTCTACATCAAGACGGCCATCGAGGCGGGGAAGCACGTCTTCTGCGAGAAGCCGCATGCCATTGACCCGCCCGGCGTGCGCCAGCTCGTGGCCGCCTGCGACCTGGCTCGGCAGAAGGGGCTCTCGGTCGCCTCGGGCTTCCACAGCCGCTACGAGCCCGGCTACCAGGAGACGGTCAAACGCCTCCGCGACGGGGCGATCGGCCAGGTCGTGGCCATCGAGGAACACCTGCTGCGCGGCCCCTATGCCCCCTATCGCCGCAACCCCGCGCACTCGGAGATCGAGCACCAGTTCGCCAACTGGGCCAGCTTCGCCTGGCTCTCGGGCGACGACCTGCTCCAGGGCCTCGTGCACAACCTCGACCGCGACAACTGGCTGATGGGCGACAAGCCGCCGCTCAGGTGCCACGGGCTCGGCGGCCGCTCGTCGGCGCCCGACGACTGCCGCGGCTCGCTCTTCGACCACCATTCGGTCGTCTATGAGTACCCAGGCGGCGCCCGCCTCTACGCCTTCTGCCGCACCCAGAACGGCTGCCACAACCAGACGTCCAGCGTCGTCCTCGGCACGAAGGGCAGGTGCGATCTTCTCCGCTGGCGGATCGAGGCCCGGGGCCAGGTGATCTGGCAGTTCCGGCGCCCCGACGGCCCGCGGCTGAGCGCCTTCGATGCCGAGCATCAGGCTTTCTTCAAGGCCATTCGAGCGGGCGGGCGGCTCGACGAGAGCGCGATCATGCTCCACGGCACGATGGCGGCCGTCATGGGCCAGCTCTCCTGCTACACGGGCAGCGAGGTCGGCTGGGACCAGGCCATGGGGTCCGGCTTCGCCCTCGGCCCGGCCCCCGAGGCGTGCAGCCTGGCGATGCCGCCGCCCATTGCGCCCGGCCCCAACGACCTCTATCCCGTGCCGATTCCGGGGATGACGCGACTCACTTGAAGCGGCCATCGGCGGCGACCAGGCGGGATACTTGGATGGGTGGATGAATGGATGGTTGCCTGACTCACATCCACTCCTCCATTCCCCCATTCATCCCGTGGTGGCCCTCTCATAGCACCGTCGCGGGTCACCACGGCGGAGTGTGATGTGCAGACCACCGCCCTCCTCCTCGTCGCGGCCTCGGCCCTCCTCCACGCCGTGTGGAACCTGCTGCTCAAGAAGGCCCGCGACCGCGTGGCGTTCGTGTGGTGGTACCTCCTGGTTCCGCTCGTGCTGTTCTCGCCTGCGGCCTTGCTCTCGACGGGCGGCTGGGAGGCGGCGACGGCGCTCCGAAGCGTCGGCTGCGGCGTCGCAAGCGGCGTGCTTCAAGCGGCATGTCTGCTGGCGATGGCGTTGGCCTACGAGCACGGCGACCTGTCGGCGGCCTATCCCTTGTCGCGCGGCGCCGCGCAGATTCTCATCGTGGCGCTTGGCATGGCCCTCCTGCGCGAGCGGGTGAGCGCGCTGGGCTTCGGCGCCATCGGCCTGATGGTGGCTGGCGTGTACGTCGCCTTTCTGCCGTCGCTGTCGCGCGGCGCCCTGTTCGAACCGTTGCGCGCGCTCTCGCACCGCAGCGCCCGCGCGGCGCTGGGCGCGGGCCTCGCCATCGCTCTCTACCACCTGATTGACCGCGTGGGCGTGCAGGGGGCCAATCAGGTCCACTACGTCCTTCTGCTTTTCGCGGCCGACTTGTGCACGGTCACCCTCTTCATCGCCTTTCACCACCATTGGGAGCGCGTGAGGGCCGAATGGCGGCTGAACCGCCGGAGCATCGTCGTCGCCGGTGTCAGCAGCCTCATCTCTTACCTGCTGGTCCTCTACGCGCTGTCGCGCGAGCGGGTCACCTATGTCGGCCCCGCCCGCAATCTCGGCATCGTTTTCAGTGTGGTGCTGGGCGCGCTCGTCCTGGGCGAACGGCACACGCCGATGCGGCTGGCGGGGTCGGTGCTCATCATCACGGGCATCGCGGTAGCCGCCGCGGCGGGCTAAAACGCGTTAATGGCCCAATTGGCCCAGGACCAATTCCGACTCACGAGTCGGGATTCCTGGGCCGTAAACGTAACAATATACTAAATAGACGTTTCGGGCTAGGCCCAGCCCACGCTTGCGCCCGAAGGTCTCCCAGGTCAAGCGATCACACCGGAACGCCTCTGGGGCCAATTGTACGCGTCCAGGATTCCAGACAGCCAACACATCTGTAAGTATAAATGCACCAAACCCTTCCAGATTCATCGCGGTCGGCGAACCTCGCCTTGACTTTCCCAGGACCAACCGGTAAGCTGACAGAGACCCTCTGGCCGCCCCACCCAGGAGCTCCCTCATGACTCAACTACGACCCTCGTGGTTTCTAGCCGCCATTTCGGCTTGTGCTCTCTTGATGGCGTTCGGTGCCGAGAAGCCCCCCGTGCCCGACCTCACGACAGGCGGCGAGCCCGACAAGACGCACGACTGGACGCTCGGCCCCACCGGCGCCCGCGGGTGGATGTGGGGCTGGATGGGCCACACCACCGACGCCCGCCAGATCCTCATCACCGATGTCGCCAAGGGCAGCCCCGCCGACGGCGTCCTGGCCAAGGGCGACGTGATCCTGGGCCTCGGCGGCAAGCCGTTCGCTGACGACGCGCGTATCGCTCTGGCCCGCGCCATCACCGCGGCAGAGACGGAGAGGAACGGAGGCGTCCTCCGCCTGGTCCGCTGGCGAGGGGGGCGCACCGAAAACGTCGAGCTCAAGCTCGCCGTCCTGGGCGCCTACAGCGACACGGCGCCCTATGATTGCCCGAAGACCAAGCGCGTCTTCGAGATCGCCTGTCAGGCCATTGCGCGCAAGGGCCTCGAGCAGGTATCCATTCCCAACGATATGAACGCCCTCGCCCTCCTCGCTTCGGGGCGGCCCGAGTACCGGCAGATCGTGACCGATTACGCGCGCAAGGTGGCCGCCCATCAGCCCGGCGGCCACGTCACCTGGGGCTACGCCTACGCCACACTGTTCCTGGCCGAGTACGCCCTGGCCACGCGCGATGAGACCGTGATGGGGGGGCTGCGGCGCCTGTCGCTCGACATCGCGCGCGGCCAGAGCGGCGTGGGCACCTGGGGCCACGCCTTCGCGCGCCCCGACGGCATCCTCAACGGCTACGGCGCGATGAACCAGCCGGGCATCGTGCTCACCATCGCCATGGCCCTCTCCCGCGAGGCCGGCGTGAAGGACCCCGTGCTCGACGGCGCAATCGCCAAGGCCGCGGCATTCCTGCGCTGGTACGTGAACAAGGGCGCCATCCCCTACGGCGACCACGACCCGTGGCCCTGGCACGACGACAACGGCAAGTGCTCGAGCGCGGCCGTCCTCTTCGACCTCCTGGGCGACCGCGAGGCCGCCACGTTCTTCGCCAAGATGGCCCTGGCGGCCCACGCCGAGCGCGAGAGCGGCCATACGGGCAACTTCTTCAACGTGCTCTGGGCGCTGCCGGGTGTCTCGCGCGCCGGCCCTGCCGCCACGGCTGCCTACCTCAAAGAGCAGGTCTGGTACTACGACCTGGCGCGCGGCTGGGAGGGCACCGTTCTCTACCCAGGAGTGCCGGCCAACTGGGGCGGCCACAGCTACGGCGGGTGGGACTGCACGGGCGCCTTCCTCCTCGGTTACGCTCTGCCGCTCAGGAGCCTCTACCTCACGGGCAGGAAACCCAGCGTCGTGCCCGCGCTCTCGGCCGCCGAGGCGAGGGCAGTGATTGACGCGGGGCGCGACTTCACCTATTGGACGCAACACAACTGCTACGACGGTCGCGACACCGAGGCGCTCTTCGCCGGGCTTGCCAGTTGGTCGCCCGCCGTGCGCAAGCGCTCGGCCCAGGCGCTCGGCCGCCGAGAGGGCGACTTCGTGCCGCGCCTCCTCAAGCTCCTGACCAGCAAAGACATGAATGCGCGCTACGGCGCCGTGGAGGCGCTGGGCCTCCTTGGCCCGCGGGCCGATGCCGCAGGAGCCCAGGTGCTCGCTCTGCTGCGCGAGAGCGACCCTTGGCTCCTTTGCCTCGCAGCCGAGACCCTCGCCCGCATGGGACCGGAGGTCCGGAAAGCCGCCGTGCCCGAGTTGCTCCGCCTCTCGGTGCGCGACAACCCCGCCGACCCGCGCCGCCACGTGCAGCGCGCCGTGAGCGTGGCGCTCTTCTCCCCCATGCCCGGCAAGCGCGAGCCGAGGAGCATCCTCGCGGAATCGCTCGACGGGGTGGACCGCGCCCTGCTCTACCCCGCCGTGCGAAGCATCCTCGAGAACGAGGACGGCGCCACCCGCAGCCTCCTGGGCCGCCTGTACGGGAAGCTCGACGACCGCGACATCGCGGTCCTCCTGCCCGCCATCGTCAAAGCCATTCGGGAGCCCTCGCCGAGCGACGAGATGTTCGCCGATAGCATTCGCCTCGCCGGTCTCGACCTTCTCTCGCGGCTCCGCATTCGCGAGGGGATGGCCCTGTGCGTGGACCTGATGGAGCCGAACCGTTGGGGCCAGAACGACCGCATCCCGCGGTGCTGCGACCTGCTCGCCCGCTACGGCGCCCACGCGAAATCGCTCATTCCCAAGCTCAAAGAGGTCCGCGACTCCGTCGTCGCCCGCAACCGGCGCGAGGCCGAGAAGAACCCGGTCGTCCTCGCTCTCGACAAGGCCATCGCCAGGATCGAGGCCAACCAGAAGCCGCCGTCGCTCCTCGACCTCAAGGACTTCCGCCCCTCGGCGCCGCCGGCCAACTAGCCGCGCCCCATGCCTCCGGAGCGAAAAGCCGCCTCGGCCATTGACACGCAACGCGGAGCGTGTTAGCATCAGCCGTCAGCAGACGGCGTGCGTGGGCGCCGTGCGGGACGAGAGAGGGGGTTCACTCACAACATAGCCGTGACCGGGACTTGCGTCGGCCCACCGCGGCGCCGCGCCGTGGTGCCTTGTGACCCGACGCCAGTGGCTCTGAGGGTTCTCTTCTCATGGAAAGGAGGCCGTTATGGGCATTGGGAGAGCCTTGCGCCCGCGGGCCGGGCGGAGGGCGCTGGGCGCGGCATTGCTCGCCGCCGCCTGCCTGAGCGTACCCGCCGCCGAGGCGGCGGCCAGGCCGGGCATCCCCCTGGGGGACCACGGCGCCGCCAAGATGGAGTTCCAGCTCCAGGAGCTGGCCAAGCTTCTGCCGGAGACCGACGTCGCGCATGCACCCGCCGGGCTGGACCCCGTGATCTGGGAGGCCTTCGTGCCGAAGGACAACGAGATGAGCGCCCGGCGCGTGGCGCTGGGCCGCAAGCTGTACTTCGACACGCGCCTCTCCAAAGATGGAACGGTCGCGTGTGCGACCTGCCACGACGTGACCCGCGGGTTCACCGACCAGCTCAAGGTCTCTGAGGGCGTCGGCAACCAGCTCGGGCAACGCAACGCCCCCACCGTGCTCAACACCGTCTTGCTCCAGGTGGCCTTCCTCGACGGGCGCTCCCCCACCCTCGACCACCAGGCCACCCAGCCCATCATCAACCCCATCGAGATGGGCATGCCGGACGCCGCGGCCGCCGTCAAGGCCATCAGCGGGGACCCCGACTACCAGAAGGCGTTCAAGGAGGCCTACGGCCGCGACGTGAACTTCGAGGACATCGGCCGCGCCATCGCCGCCTTCGAGCGGACCTTGGTCTTCCTGGACTCCCCCTTCCGCCGATTCCTCGAGGGCGACGAGAACGCCATTTCGGCTGACGCACACGCCGGCTGGGACCTTTTCAACGGCAAAGCGCGCTGCGTCACCTGCCACCACATGAGCCCCGGCAACCCCCTGGGCACCGATAACCGCTTCCACAATATCGGCGTCTCCGCGCGGCACCAGGACTTCGAGTCGCTGGCCGCCCAGGCGCTCAAGCTCCTCAAGGCCGACCCGTCGGAGAAGAAGCTCGACGAGCTGGCCCTCAGCACGCCGATGAGCGAACTCGGCCGGTTCATGGTCACGAAGAACCGGGCCGACATCGGAGCCTTCCGCACCTCCATCCTGCTCAATGTCGCCATCACCCCGCCCTACATGCACGATGGTTCGCTGCCCACGTTGTGGGACGTGATGGACCACTACAACAAGGGGGGCGAGGCCAACCTGTTCCTGGACGGCGGCATGGAGCCGCTCGCCCTCACCGAGGCCGAGATCGATCAACTCGTGGCGTTCATGTTCAGCCTCACCGATAGCCGGTTTGCGGCCGAGAACGAGCGCCAACTCGTCGCCCAGCGCAACGCGGCGGCCCGAGTGCGCGCCTTCCGCGACGACAGGATCGCGCAGCGAAAGAAGCTGGCCTTCGAGGACCGGATCAAAGACGCCACGCGGCGCTCGAAGTGAGGAGAAAGCCACCATGAAACCCAAGCACCCAAGTGTCGAGACCCGATACATGGAGGCGCGCCAGGGGTTCTTCGCCTCGCTGCGGAACCTGGACCGCCGCTCGTTCCTCAAGGTGTCGGCGGCCTCCGCCGCGGCCGCCGCGGCGCATGGCCTCGTGCCGCCGGCCTCGTTCGCCCCGGTGAGCGTGGCCCACGGCGCCCCGGACGCCAAGGATACCCCCGCCTTCCGCTTCGCCTACATCTCCGATTCCCACCTGTACTCGAAGGACCTCAACGACCGCTTCGCGCGCGCTCTGATGCGCGCCGTGGACGATGTGAACAACCTCGACCCCCAGCCCGACTTCGTCTTCTACGGCGGGGACCTGGCCCAGCTCGGCCAGGCGCATGAGCTGGACCTGGGCGCGCAGATCCTCAAGAACCTCAAGGCGCCCCTGAAGATCATGGTCGGCGAGCATGACTGGTATCTCGACATGGGGGCCCGATGGCGCGAGCTCTTCGGCGAGCCCACCTACTCGTTCGACCACAAGGGCGTGCACTTCGTCGTGCTGATGAGCGTGGTGGAGGCGGACTTCTGGACCCGGCGCGGCATGACCCCCATGGAGCGCATGATGACCGTGGCCGGCCTCGACAACGGGGTGCAGAGCCCCTTCACGGTCGGCCCCGAGCAGCGCGCCTGGCTCCAGAAGGACCTCGAGAAGCTGCCCAACAGCGCCCCTCTCATCGTCTTCTCCCACTCGCCCCTCTACAAGCTCTACAAGAACTGGAACTTCTGGACCGATGACGCCGACGAGGTGCAGGCGATCCTCAAGCGCTTCGACCGCGTGGTGGTCATCCACGGCCACACGCATCAGCTCCTCACCAACCGGATCGGCAACATCCACTTCCACGGCCTGCTCTCCACCGCCTGGCCGTGGCCCTATGCGCCCCAGGGCATGCCCGAGCTGACCATCCAGATGAGCCGGCCCGACCCGTTCAACCCCAACGACGGCTGCGGCGACGGCGAAGTGCTCGTCCACCCCGACGGGCTGGTGGACAAGGTGTACGCCCTCTGGAACCGCAACCCGATCACCGTCGCGAAAGGCTACACGGCCAGTTGGGGCAAGGAATGCGTCCCCCCCAAACCGAATCGCCCGAGCTTCTGAGCCGCCAACCGCACCGCCATTGGAGGATTCCGCGATGTCTTTCGCCTCGAAGGCAACCGTGGCCATCATCGCCTGCGCGGTAGCCGTGGGGCTCATCCTGGGCTGCACCCACGCGATGAGCCCGAAGCCTGCCAGCGCCCC
>DAOOIT010000013.1 GCA_035384565.1 Planctomycetota bacterium
GCCTTCCCTCGTAACTCGCTGCCCTCTCGACACATCCCCACAACGCAACCGCCTCCTGAGCCGCGGGTCCTTCTTGCAGTGGACGGACAAGCTTGGTATAGTCATGGGGCAATCCGGTGAGGGTGGCCCGAGGAGTCAAGCCATGCGCAAGCCGATCGCAGTCCTGGGTCTCATGGGCGTTGTGGCCGCCGCGGGAGTGGCGGGCGAGTTCCGCCGGCTCCCGGTCCGCGAGTATCTCGACAGGATGAAGGCCGGCTGGATCGGCCAGATGGCCGGCGTGGGCTGGGGCGCGCCCACCGAGTTCCGCTACAAGGGCAAGATCATCCCCGCCGATAAGATGCCCAAGTGGAACCCGGGAATGGTGAATCAGTTCAATCAGGACGACATCTACGTGGAGATGACGTTCCTGCGCACGCTCGAGGAACACGGCTTCGACGCCTCGGCGCGCCAGGCCGGCATTGACTTCGCCAACAGCGGCTACGCCCTCTGGCACGCGAACAAGGCGGGGCGCGACAGCCTCCGCCGCGGCATCGCCCCGCCCGACAGCGGCCACCCCCACTTCAACAAGCACGCCGACGATATTGACTACCAGATCGAGGCGGACTTCTCGGGCCTCCTCGCGCCCGGCCTGCCCAACACTGTGATCGAGCTGGGCGAGAAGTTCGGCCGCCTGATGAACTACGGCGACGGCCTCTACGGCGGCCAGTTCATCGGGGGCATGTACGCCGAAGCCTTCTTCGAGAGCGACCCCGTCAAGCTCGTCGAGGCCGGCCTCGCCTGCATCCCCGACGGCAGCCAGTACGCCGAATGCATCCGCGACGTGCTCAAGTGGTACAACGAGAACCCCAAGGACTGGGAGAAGACCTGGGGCCTCCTCAACGAGAAGTACCACCTGAACCCCGACTATCGCAAAGCCTCGTGCAGCGGGCCGAAGGGCGACTTCAACATTGACGCGAAGATCAACGGCGCCTACGTGGTGATGGGCGTGCTCTACGGAGAGCGCGACCCCGACCAGACCATCCTCATCTCGTGCCGCTGCGGGCAGGACTCCGACTGCAACCCCTCCAGCGCCGCCGGCGTGCTCTTCACCACCCTCGGCTTCGAGAAGCTGCCCGACACCTTCAAGTCCGCCCTCAACCCCGAAGGCAAGTTCAGCCACACCCCCTACAACTTCCCCGCGCTCATCGCCGTGTGCGAGAAGCTCGCACGCCAGGCCGTCGCCCGCGCGGGCGGCAAGATCGAGAGGGACGGCCAGGGCGAGGAGGTGTTGCTGATCCCCGTCCAGGCCCCAAAGCCGTCGGCCCTCGAGCAGTGCTGGGCTCCCGGCCCCATCGCCAACAGCCGCTTCACCGAGGACGAGATGAAACAGATCCAGACGCCCGGCGGGGCCGTGAACATCCAGGCCGACGTGGCCAAGTTCGCCCCCGGCTGGGCGATAGCCAACTGCGGCGACGCCGAGAACCCCGGCCTGCGCGCCGAATGGGGCGGCAAGAAAAACGTGCTCGTCACCCACCCCCTCAGCCAGGGAAACCCCTGCGTGCTGAGCCGCCAGGTGGACGTGCCCGTCGGCAAGAAGACCACGGTGCAGCTCGTCGTCGGCCACGACCCGAAGGGGAACTGGGACCTTGTGGTCCGCGCCGACCACAAGGAGCTCTTCCGCAAGCCCGTGGGCAAGACCACCGCCTACGGCGGGTGGATGGACGCCAAGGTGGACCTCTCGGCCTACGCGGGCCGGAGCATCCTCGTCGAACTCCTCAACGCGCCCAGCGGCTGGCAATACGAGACCGGCTTCTGGGCCGTCATCAAACTTGTCAGCGAGTGACCGATCGCCGCCAGACAGAAAGGAACGCCACAATGATCAAACGAATCGTTTCCCACCGGGTGGCAGGCGGATGGTGTGCGCTCGCGGCGGCCTGCCTGCTCGGCGGCTGCGGCGGCGGCGACGACGCGCCGCCCCCCGCCGGCCAGCCCAAGCGGGTCGCGCTCGTGATGAAATCGCTCGCCAACGAGTTCTTCAAGACCATGGAAGAAGGGGCGCGCAAGCACCAGCAGAAGGACCCCACCCGCTACGAACTCATCTCCAACGGCATCAAGGATGAGCGCGACGTAGCCGCCCAGGTGGCCCTCGTGGAACAGATGATCGCGCAGAAGGTCAACGCCCTCGTCATCGCCCCCGCCGACTCCAAGGCCCTCGTCCCCGTCTGCAAGAAGGCCAAGGACGCCGGAATCGAGGTCGTCAATATTGACAACAAGTTCGACGACGAAGCGCTCGAGGAGAAGGCCGTCAAGATCCCCTTCGTCGGCCCCGACAACCGCAAAGGCGCGCGCATGGCCGGCGAATACCTCGCCAAGAAGCTCAAGCCCGGCGACGAAGTGGCCATCCTCGAGGGCATGCCCAACGCCGTCAACGGCATCATGCGCAAGCTCGGCTTCGAGGCCGCCATGGACGCCGCCGGCATGAAGATCGTGGCCAAACAGACCGCCAACTGGCACATGGACGAGGCCGAGAAGGTGACCTCGGGCCTGCTCGCCCAGCACCCGAACCTCAAGGCCATCCTCTGCGCGAACGACAACATGGCCCTCGGCGCCGTGGCCGCCCTGCGCGCCGCCGGCAAGCTCGGCTCCGTGCTCGTCGTCGGCTACGACAACATCGAAGCCGTCCAGAAGGAAATCCTCGCCGGCAACATCCTGTGCACCGTGGACCAGCACGCCGACCAGATCGCCGTCGAGGGCATCCGCCACGCCCTCGACATCCTCGGCGGACACCTCACCCCCGAGGCATCCGACTACAAGGAAACGCAGGTGGACCTTATCACCGCCGACGACCTGAAGAAGCAGGCCGAACGCAAGGCCCCGACGGAGACGAAGTGACCCGGCCATGGAACCCGCCGAGGCCCTGCTCACCCTCGCCGGCCTCTCCAAGGCCTATGCAGGCCCGGTGCTCCTCGATGTGTCCCTCGACCTGCGCCCCGGCGAAGTCCACGCCCTCGTCGGCGAGAACGGCGCCGGCAAGACCACCCTCGCCCGCATCGTCGCCGGCCTCACGCGGCCCGACGCCGGCGCGATGACGCTCGCCGGCCAGGCCTACGCTCCCGCCTCCAAGCACGATGCCGAGCGCGCCGGCGTTCGCATGGTGATGCAGGAACTCAACCTCATCCCCAACCTGTCCATCGCCGAGAACCTCTTCCTCGGCAACCTCCCGAGCCGCCTCGGCATGGTATGCAATCGCCGGCTCCGCGCCCAGGCCCGTGAGGCCATGGCCCGCGTGGGGCTCGACGGCGTGCCGCCCGACCGCCCGGTCCGCGCGCTCGGGGTCGGGCAGCAGCAACTCGTCGAGATCGCCGCGGGCCTCGCGGGCCACTGCCGTGTGCTCATCCTCGACGAGCCCACCGCCGCGCTCACCGAGGCCGAGACCGCGCGGCTCTTCGGCGAGATTCGCCGCCTCAGGCGCCAAGGCGCCGCCATCCTCTACATCTCGCACCGCATGGAGGAAATCCTCCAGATCGCCGACCGCATCACCGTGCTGCGCGACGGCCGCATCGTCGGCATGAGGATTGTGGGTGGGGCCTCCCGGCCCCGCGGCCCCGCGCGGGAGGGCAGCACACAGGAGGCCGGCACCGCGCGGCACCAGTGGGACGATGGGACCGTCGCGCTTTCGCGCGAAAGCGCGACAATCCCCGCGCCCCCGCCGGCGCCGCGTGGGGACACGCCGGCTACGCGGAAGGACACATCGGCCACAGCCCCAGCAGGAACTGTGGGCGGGACGTCCTCATCCCCCGATTCGCGGCGTGAGGACACGCCGCCCGCGAGGCATGCCCCCCCGGCCGCCAGGAAGGACGCGCGGCCCACGAGCGCGGCACTGCTCGACGAGATCATCCGCCTGATGGTTGGCCGCGACCTGGGCGAGGTCCAGCGCCCAGCCCGCCCGCAGACCGGCGCCATCGCGCTCCGTGTCGCCGGCCTCTCGCGAGGCGCGGCCATCCGCGACGTGAGTTTCGAGGCACGCGAGGGCGAAATCCTCGGCCTCGCCGGCCTCATGGGCTCGGGCCGCACCGAGACGCTCCGCGCGATCTTCGGCGCCGACCGCCCCGACGCGGGCCAGGTGTTCCTCGGCGGCTCGCCCCGCCCGGCCCGCATCCGCTCGC
Source organism: Planctomycetota bacterium (assembly GCA_035384565.1). Lineage (NCBI taxonomy): Bacteria > Pseudomonadati > Planctomycetota > Planctomycetota bacterium. The sequence continues at coordinate 4,146 of DAOOIT010000013.1, forward strand.
CGCGCGACGCCGTGCGGCTGGGCCTCGCCCTCGTCACCGAGGACCGCAAGCAGCAGGGCCTCCTCCTGCCACTGCCCATCCGCCATAACGTCACGCTCGCGCGGCTCGAGGCCCTGGCGGGACCGGGCGGCGTGCTGCGGAGCGGCGAGGAGGAGGCCGTGGCCCAGCGCCTCGCCAGGACCCTGGGCATCCAGTGCCGCTCGGTCGAGCAGCCCGTGGCCGAACTCAGCGGCGGCACCCAGCAGAAGGTGGTCATGGCCCGCTGGCTCTACCGCGACTGCCGCGTGCTGCTGCTCGACGAGCCGACCCGGGGGATTGACGTGGGGACGAAGTTCGCCCTCTACCAGCTCCTCTCGGGCCTGGCCGAACAGGGAAAGGCGATCGTGATGGCCTCCTCCGACCTGCTGGAACTGCTGGCCATGTGCGACCGCATCGCCGTGATGTCGGCGGGACGCCTCGCCGCCACGTTCGCGCGCGGCGAGTGGACGCAGGACAAGATCATGGCGGCGGCCCTGAGCGGCTACGCGGCCTCTGCTGCAAAGGCGGCCGTATGATGAGCGAGGACGAGACCCCACGCTGGCGGCGGCACCTGGCGCGTGCCGCCTTCGAGTACGCCGGCCTCGTCGCCGTGCTCCTTGGCCTGCTCGGCGTCTTCGAGGCGCTCATCTGGGTCCGCTCGGGCCGCCACTTCGTGACCGTCAACGTGCTGGAGCTGATCGCCGCGCAGGTGCCCGACTCGGTGATCATCGCCGTGGGCATGACCTACGTGCTCATCCTGGGCGGCATTGACCTGTCGGTCGGCTCCGTGCTCGCCCTCAGCAGCTCCGTGCTGGGCGTGATGCTCTCGCTCTCCCGCGTGCCGCTTCATGCGCTGAGCCTATGGACCTTCACCGCCGCCGTGGCGGCCTGCCTGGGGGTGGGAATGGCGTGCGGCCTCGCCAACGGGTTCATCACTGTCCGCTGGCGCCTCCCCTCGTTCATCGTCACGCTCGGCATGCTCGAGATGGCGCGCGGCGGCGCCTACCTGGTCTCGTCCTCCCAGACGCAGTACATCGGCCGGGCCATCGAGATCGTGGCGAGCACCCGGCTCTTTGGCCTGCCCATCCCGTTCGTGCTCGCGCTCTACATTGTGGTCGTGGGGCAGTTCTGCCTCTCCCGCACGGTGTTCGGGCGCTACGTGGTGGCCATCGGCACCAACGAGGAAGCCGTGCGCCTGTCGGGCATAGACCCGCGTCCCGTCAAACGGGCCGTCTTCCGCCTGTGCGGCCTGCTGGCCGCGGTGGCCGCGCTGCTTCAGACGGGCCGCCTGTCGTCGGCCGACCCCAACGCCGGCACCGGCTGCGAGCTTCAGGCCATCGCGGCCGTGGTGATCGGCGGCACGAGCCTGATGGGCGGGCGCGGCTCGGTCGTGGCGTCCTTCTTCGGCGTGCTCATCATCGCCGTGCTGGGCGCGGGGCTGGTGCAGCTCGGCGCCCAGGAGCCCACCAAGCGGCTCATCACGGGCGGCGTCATCATCGCCGCCGTCATCGCCGACTACTACCGCCGCCGAATGGCCAGGCAGGGGAGGGAGTGAGGAGGTCACAATGCGTTGGCTGTTTCCTGCGCTGCTTCTACTGCTGCCCGCCTGCCGGCTGCCGTTCACGCGGCCCGCAGCTTTCGCGCTCGGCTCGGCCGACACAATGGAGAAGGTCTTCCGCGACGAGGCGTGGACCCGCGGCCCCGCCGAGAAGCTCACCCTCGAAGCGGCCCGCCATGAGGTCGAGGGCATCCAACTCGTCGTCGCGCCGACCAGCAAGGCCGGCCTGCGCTCCGTCTCGATTGAGGCGAGCGATCTGCGATGCGGCCGCTCGCTCATCCCGAAGGCCAACGTCACCTGGAACGTCGTCGGCTACGTGAAGACCGAGAAGCCCGCCTACAAGGCGCCCCGCGAAGGCTGGTGGCCCGACCCGCTCATGCCCGCGGCCCCGTTCGATGTGAAGGCCGGGGAGGTCCAGCCCGTATGGCTCAGCGTACGCGTGCCGGGCGACGCCCCGCCCGGCCTCTACCGCGGCAAGGTCACCGTAAGGGCCGAAGGGCAGCCGCAGCAGTCCCTGCCCATCGAGCTCCGCGTGTGGGATTTCGCCATTCCAAAGCAACAGCACCTCGAAACGTGCTTCCTCCTCCGCCCCGACGAGCTCCAGCGCTTCTACCGTCTCAAGGACGTGCCCGTCGAGATGTATGAGGCGTGGATGGACTTCTGCCTCGACCGCCGCATCTGCCCCGCGCTCTACGACTGGTCGCACCTGGAGCGCGACCTCGAGCGCCTCGTTGCCCGCCAGCTCGAGCGCGGCGGCGCCTGCTTCGGCCTCGCCTATGCCTGGCCCAAGCAGGGCACGCCCGAGGAGCGGCGGAAACACAACGAACCGCAGATCGCCGCCATCCGCAAGCTCTACGACCGCGTGAAGGCCCGCGGCTGGCTGCCCAAGGCCTATGTTTACTGCCACGACGAGATCGGCAAGGAGCACTACGACATCGCCCGCGAGCTCTACTCCGCCCTCCGGGCCGCCACGCCCGGCCTGCGCCTGCTTCAGACCTTCTACAAGGACAACCCCGTTCCCGCCCTCGACGACGTGCTCGACATCTGGGCGCCCGTGACCGGCCGCTATCGCAAGGATGAGATGCAGCCCCAGCAGGCCAAGGGCGACGTGGTATGGTGGTACGTGTGCTGCGGCCCGGGCAAGCCCTACGCCAACCTGATGATCGAGTGGCCGGGCCTCGACCACCGCATCCTGCTCTGGCAAACCTGGAAGTTCGGCGTCACCGGCTTCCTCTACTGGAGCCTCAACTGCTGGCGCGACAATTACAAGGCCGAGCCGCGCTGGCCCGAGGGCGCGTGGGACCCGGCCACGTTCGTCAATCAGCAGGGCGGCCGCCACCACGGCGACGGCCAGCTCCTCTACCCCGGCCCCGACGGCCGGCCCCTCTCGTCGGTGCGCCTCGAGAACTTCCGCGACGGCATCGAGGACTACGAGACCCTCTGGCTCCTCCGCGACGCCGTGGCGAAGCTCAAGAAGGCAGGCGGCCACGAGGCCCTCGTGGCCGAGGCCGAGAAAGCCCTCGCCATTGATGACTCCGTGGTGAAGGACCTGACGCACTTCACCCAGGACCCCAGGGCCCTGCGCGCCGCGCGCGCGGCCCTCGCGTCGCTGGTCGAGCGCGCCACCCAGGCCGCCGGAGCGGCGGCGAAGTGAGGAGGGGCTACTTCGCCGCTTCGCCCAGCCGCAGCAGGCGACCGCCGCCGGGGGGGAGTGAGAACTCTGCAACGGACTGGAACCGGTCCACGGCAGCCGCCTGCGGCGCCCACGCACGCGCCGCGGGGTCGAACCAGGCGAGGCCCTTGCACGGGCGGTTGAGCGTCAGCCTCACGGTCGTCGCTCGGGCCGCATCGCGGTTGACGACGAGCACGTGCTTCCCGCCCGCCGCGTCCTCGAGCTCGCCGACAACGAACCCGCCCCCCTCCACCGAGCCGACGAGGCCGTGGACCGGCAGCCGCGTGGCCCCGACGGGCGTCGGCCCCGTGTGGTACACGGCCGCCGACCGCAGAGGCAGCACCACCGGCCCGAGCGCGCGGAGGTCGGCGTTCAGATCGGCCACGATGCGATAGCGCTCGGTGAGCAGGCCGTCGGGCTCTACGATCCCCTCGCGGCTGCCGGCGGGCGCGCCCCAATAGCGGAACCACACCACGCCCTTCGCCCCATAGGCCAGCGCCGTGTAGACGAGCCAGCGCATCTCGCCTTCGGTGGGCGGGCGCATGCCCGGCCAGCTCGCGGCCTGGAGGGTCGGGTAGAAAGGCAAACCGTGCCCGAGCGCCGCGCGGCGAATCAACTCGAGGTTCTCAAAGTAGAACTCGCTGTCGCCCTTCTCGCGGAACGGGAAGTGCCCGAAGTTGAGCAACGAGGGCCGCGCCTCGCGGATGAAGCGCTCCACGTAGCCCGCGTAATCGGCTGTCGCCAGCGCGGGGCCGACCCACGCGTCGCACGGCAGCAGGCTCAGAAACACGGGGTGCGTCGGGTCGTGGCGGCGGGCGAACTCGGCCAGCGCCGCAAGGTCGGCGAGCTGGCCCTCCAGCGCCTCGTCGCCCACGAAGTAGCCCCAGAGCGCGGGATGGGAATCGAACCGCCGGATCGCGTCGGCCACACTCCGCTGGTCGGCTGGGTTGCTCAGCGTCCTGGCGTCGAGGCCGATCTGGCCGAGGATGACCTTGAGGCGGTAGCGGTGCGCGAGATCGAGGGCATCGGAGCCCACCCCCTCGGCAACCACATTGAACCCCGCCTGCGCGATCTGGGCATAGAGGGCCGGCTTGGGGGGCGGCGCGCCGCGGAGCGCGATGAGGAACTCCCGCGGCTGCCACGCCTGCGGCGCTCGCGGGCGCGAACAAGCGGCCAGGCCGCAAGCCGCAAGCCACAAGCCGCAAGCCAGGGCCGTGCGAAGTGCGGAGTGCGGAATGCGGAAGGGCAGGAATCGGCGCAGCACGTTGCCTCCGGGTCAGTGCAGGCCAAGAACGAGGTCGCCCTGCGGCGGCGCGCCGACGGGCTTGTAGCGCACCTTGAGCTCCTTCGCGTGGACCTCGACGAGCGCGTAGCCCTTGCGCGACTCCTTCAGGGAGAAACCGGGCGCCGTCTCCAGCTTGCGGTCGCCGTTCCAGGCGAGCGCGGGAAACACAATCTCGTGGACGCCGCTGCGGTCGCTCCAGCCACGCAGGCCGCAGTGGAAGTGGCCGCTGAGGAACGCCACGATGGGGTCGCCGCCCCGAGCCGTCAGGAGCGCGTCGAGTTCCTTCTCGCCCTTGCGCACCCACCAGCCGACGTCGGGGTGCTTGTTGGGGTGCGCCGCAATGTGGGCGCACAGGACGACGCGGAGCTTCTTCCCCGCCGCATCGTCCACCTGCTGGGTCAGCCACTTGAGCTGCTCGGGCGTCACCGCGCCGTCGTGGCTGTCCGCCTCGGTGTCGTTGAAGAGCACGAAGCGGAAGCCCTGGTGGTCGAAGGCATAGTCCGTTTCGGCGCGGACGTGTTTCCTGAAGAACTCCACGGGGTCGTGGTTGCCGGGGATGGCGTAGAAGGGCTTCCGGAGGCCCTTCGCGGTCTCGAGCCACTTAGGGTATTGCTCCTCGTTCTTCGCCCCGGTGTCCACCAGGTCCCCGAGGAACAGCGTGAACTCGGCCGGCGAGTCATTGATCTCTTGCACCACCTCGGCGAGCACCTTGGCCGGCCCGTCGCCCCCCTTGCCCAGATGCGTATCGGAAACGGCGGCGAAGGTGAGGAGCGGCTCTCCGGCCGATGCCAGCGGGCCGCTGAGAACGACCATCGAGGCGGCACAGGCGAGGAACTCTCTGCGGGTTGCGTCCAAAGCATTGCCTCCAAGCGGGTCATCTTATGGCTTGGGTGAGTCGCTCCACCATCTCGGCCACTTTGCGGCGATGGGCGAGGAGGGGCTGCGGGTCTTTGGAGTAGGTCTTGTCGTCCTTGATCACCTCGTCGGGCACGACGGCCAGCTTCTCGGCCTCGGGGAGGAGGTCGGCGGCCCTGCCCGACGCCTTGGCCTTGGCAATGAGGGTGTCGAGGAGAGCGAACAGTTCGTAATCCTCGATGCCCTCGCGGAGCATCTCCCAGCGGATCGAGTTGACGGGGCCGGTGAGGTGCTTGGCCTTATCTGTCTTCGGGTCGCGGTTGGGCGGGTAGAGAAAGCGTCCGTCGCCGTTGCCCCAGTAGCCGATCTTGCCAGGGGTGAAGTCGTAGCCCGAAACGTAGCTCATCGGGTCGGCCCAGGGGTTCTGAATGTCGGGGTCGGGGAAGGCGGCGGAGCTGGTCCAGTAGTTGCTCGTCCAGACGAGTTGCCCCTCGACGCCCCACTTGCGGCTGAGCCAGGCCCACACGCGGAGGTCCACGGCGGGGTGGTCAATGAAGAGGCCGATGTAGGGGGCGTGGGGGCCGCAGCACAGATACCACCAGAATCGCTCGCCCGCCTTCCGCCGCTCGGCGATGGCTTCGGGCTTCACGGCGCTCACGACGGGGCACCAGAGGTCCACGTAGCCATAGAGCGGCGGCTCGGGCTGCTCGGTGAGCATGCGGGTGAGGCCGGGGGCCACGCGCTTGAGGAGCTTCATGCCGTCAATCACGAACTCGTAGTCGCGCGGCTCCGGCTCGTCGAACCAGTAGATGTAGGCCCGCTCGAGCCAGCCTTTCGCCTTCAGATGGTCCACAATCTGCTTGCCCTGGCTGGCCATGAGCTGGTCGTACTCGGGGCTGCCCTGGACGTAGCCGCCGATGCGCCCCGCCGCGCGCGAGTGGAACGAGCCGCCGCCCATGCCTTTGAGGCCGACCATGAGGGCGTTGAAGCCGCCCTCGCCGAGCCACTTTTCGCACTCGCGGTCGAAGGCCGCGAAGTCAATCGTCGCCTTCAGTTCGCCCGTGCCCTGCTCGAAGCCGCCGTCAGCCACGAGGTTCTGCCCCTCGGCGGTCTCGAAGCGGACGTCATCGAACCACGCGGTGCCGGTGTCGGTGCCTTCGTCGCTCCAGGGCACGGGGCGGAGGGCGATGAGGATGCTCTTCGTCTTCGGGTTGAGCGGCTTGCCGCCCTGGCCGATGACGCCGGCGCGCTCCTGCTGCCACTGGCCGTTGCCCTCGCGGAGGAAGTCAATGTTGTTGCCCCAGATCCACTGGCCGGCGGCGTCGCGCTGCTCGAGGGTGACGAGGTACTTCTGGCCGGGCTTGGCCGTCTTGGCCCACCACGAGAACTGGTAGCCCTTCGCCACGTCCACTGCGATGGGCGTCGTGTTGTGCGCAGCCACGCAGCTTCGCGGGTCCGCGTCGTCCACGCGGAGGCATTGCTTGCCCTCCTTGGGGTCCTTGGGGTCAATCGTGCCGCCGTCCCAGGGGCCGGTGGAGAACTCGACCTTGAAGGGGTCGAGGGGGGCGGGGGTGTAGGGGGCGATGCGATGGGCGGCGAAGTTGGCGAGATAGAGGTCGAGGACCTTGCGAAGCTCCGTCTCGGTCTCCAGGTTGTGGTAGCGGCGGATGACGCCATGGTCGAGGCCGAAGGCGGTCTGGAGGCGGGTGGTCTTGGGCAGCGCGAAGTCGTAGACGCGGAGCTTGAGGGCCACCCACACCTTCCCTCCTTCGGCACTGAGTTCGATGTTCCCGAGGTAGTCGCCGGCCGGCTGGCCGGGCGGCACGTAGACGGTGAACCAGAGGGGGTGGTTGCGGTCGGCGGCGAGGGTGGCGCCTTGCTCGAAGGGAGGCAAGGGGTCGGGCCACCAGCCACGGACGCCTGCCGCATCGGTGGGCCGCGCGACGCGGAGGTATTCGACCCGCTCGACACGAATGTGCTCGGGGGCGAGCGTGGCCTCGCCGCACTTGAGGGCCGAGACTTGAACGCGGAGGTTCTTCAGCTCGGCCTTGGGACGCAGCACAAGCTGGAACGGCTCGTAATCATGGCGAGCGGCGGCGACCTCGATGGCAGGCTTCTGCGCGGTCGGCACGGGGCGGGTGCGGCTCACCTTGTACGGCCCCTCGCACCACCAGAGGGGGCAGTTCGGGTCGGATGGCAGGGCGTAGCCGTAGGAGGCATCGTGGAGGACGGGCAGCTTGCGCAGGGCGCTGGCCTTGAAGACCTCGCGGCCATCGGCGGTGACGATGAGGGTGACAGTGTTGTTGCCCGGGGTGCGGAGCGGCCCGCCGGCGCTCATCTGGGTGGTGGACTCCTGAACTGGCGGCGGCTCGCCCGGCCCCATGCCGCCGACGGTGATGGAGACGGACGCCGAGACCGAGGCCCCGCCCTGCTGAGCCACCTCGCGCCCGCTCTCGTCGGTCACGGTGGCCTTGAGCGCAAACTTCGCGGGCACGCCCGCCAGGTTGCGGATCGAGACGCTCCAGCCGCTGGTCGGCGCGGCGCTGGGCAAGGAGAGGACGGTGACGGGGAAGGCGGGGTCGGCGGTCTGGATGTCGAGGTAGGCGGTCGAGCCGCGCATCTCGCCGAGGTCCGCGTCGAGGGTTGAGGTGAACAGGTAATCGTCCACCTGGAAGCTGGCCTTCTCATCGGCTCGGAGGCGGACGAAAAGGGCGCTGGCGGGCAGGAGGTCCTTGGGAACTTCGGCCCGGATGCGCCCCACCTTCTCGAAGGTGGCCACCGTCGTCCAGTCGGCGCCGTCGGTGCCCACGTCCACGAAGCCTTTGCCGCCCGTGTGGTAGTTGCAGTTGGCCTCGACGGTGGCGGCCTGGTGCGGATGGCCGGGGATGAGGTGCTTGTAGACGACCTCCGCCTTGCCGTCAAAGCACCAGCGATGCGAGTTGAAACCGCAGCGGAAGGTCTCGAGCGGGTGCGAGTGGTTGGCCCCCTCGCCGGCGAGCGGGGCGGCGAAGGTGTAGCGGTTGCCCACGATCTCCTCGCCCTCGCCGAGCACGAGGCCGGTCTGCTGGCCGGGCAGGCCGGCGATCTGCACGCCGCCCGGGCCGCCGATGACGTTGACGACGACGTTGGCGCCTCCCGCCACCACGACCCCGCCGCCGGAGCCGAAGCGCTCGTGGACGGCCTGGGTGGGCTTGAGCTCGATGTCATCGAACACGATCTTGCCCTTCACCTGCCAGTGGCCGAAGCGCAGGAAGGCGTCTGCCGTGTCGTTGGGCGCGACGAAGGCGAAGGCGTGGCGCTGCCAGGCGGGCTGCGCCGAGAAGTCGCGGTTGCAGAAGCTCGGCCCGGCGATGACACAGCCGCCCGTGGCCCCCTCGCCCTTCGCCCAGAACGCCACGCGGTAGAGCGCGCCCGGGTCGAAGAGCGGCCCGGTCGTGCGCCAGAAGCCCGAGTCCTGCCCCGTCCCGGTCACGCTGACGGCGCGCTCGCCGGTGCGGCCGGTCTTTTCCCAGACGCCTTGGCCCTCGAGGCGCCAGCCGAGGGGCGCCACGTCGCCCTGCTCGAACGAGGGGTTGACCAACGCGGCCGCCTGCCCGCGGCCGGCGGCCACGAGAAGGGCCAGGGCGAGGAGGACGCGCCCGCCGCGGCGAGGCGTCCCCGACAGGACCGCGTGTGCTCGTTGGAACATGCGGCACCTCCTGAGCTTGTGGGTGGGGCGAAACGCAGCCGGCAGCCCGGGCCCCGGTCAGTAGCCCGAGGGGGCCGCGGGCCTCGGCGCGTCCAGCACCGCAATCTGCCAGGACCGCTCGACGCTCGCCCCGCAGGAGTCGGTGACGGTGAGGCGCAGGGTGAAGCGCTTCTCCTTGTCGGTGACGTCGTGCGGGAACGACAGGGTGCACGTGGGGCTGCGCGAGAGCAGCGTCCCATCCAGCTCCCAGGCGTAGCGCAGGGTCTCGAGGTCGCCCTCGTCGGGGTCGAAGGGCCGGACCTTGATCTTGCGCTCCTCGCCTTCGCGAAGAAGCACGAGGCCGGCCAGCTCGGGTTCGAAGGCGAGGAGCTGCGGCGGCGCGTTGGAGCGGACGAGGCGCAGCCTCCAGGTGACCGAGACAGGCGTCGGGTCGCCGTGGCGATTGGTGACGCGGCAGGTGAACTCGAGGGGCGGGTCGCCCGGGGTCTCGCGCCCCGTCCTGCCGGCGGGCAGGGCATCGGCGGCGGGGCGATAGGTCCACGACGCCTCGGACCCCTTGTGCACGGGCGTTCCGCCCACGAGCCACTCGTAGGTCAGGTCGGAGCCCCCGTCCCCATCGGCGGCGGCGACCTGGAAGGTGCGCTCGCCGCCGCCCGCGACCACGGAGAGCCGCTCGTCGCTCCGCGGGCTGTGCGCCAGCACCCGCGGCGGCTGCGGGGTGTCGAAGACCTGGATCACCCATTCCGCGTGAGCCACCTCGCGGTGCGAGGCGTCGCTGGCCGACATCACGAGCCGGCGCACGACCGGCTCCGCGCCGTTCGCGCCGGGCACGAGGCTGTGCGGGGGAACATACCAGCAGTCCCACGGCACCGAGTCGTGCTGCGAGAGCGTGCCCCGCTCGTGGGCGGGCACCGGCTGCCCGTCGGCGTCCAGAAGGGTCCATCGGTACTCGAGGCCCCTGTGGCGCCCGATGGGCGAAGAGACGACGAAGCTCTGCGACTGCAACTCCCTGAGCCGGAGCGTGCCGGGCGCGGGGCGGATGTTGATCCGCACGATGAAGGCATAGGCGAAGGCGACGCCGAGGCCCGCGGCGGCCAGGGCCACCAGGAGGACCAGCAGCATGCCGCGGCGCTTGAGAATCTCGCGGCGGCAGCCCTCGATCATCTGCTCGGGCATGACATTCGTAGGGTCCAGCTTGGCCAGCTTGCGGCACGTGGCCATCGCCTCGCGGTAGTGGCCGCTCTGGTAGAGGGCCTCTGCCTCGTGAATGAGCTCGTAAATCCGGGCCGTGGACGGCTCGGGGCGCGCGGCGCCGGCCTTCGCCGGCTTGCGCCTGAGCTTGCGGGGTCTGGGCGGGTTCTCGTGCGGCATGCTCACGAGGGCTTCCTGCATCTGGCCGCCGCGGGGGCGCCATCTCCCCCCTCACTGATACCACACCTCGCGGCAGAGGTCAAACGCCGCCATCCGCGCCGGTCCCCGCGGGGCGCGCGGAATCCTTGATCGGCTGCACGGCGCGCGCTAGAATGGCCGACAACTGGGGGGCATTTGTTCTCAAGGGACGAGCCGTGGATCCCGATGTAGCCAGCGTCATCGAGCATCCCTGGTTCTGCTCTTTTATCGAGCATCTGCCCTGCGTGCTGTGCGTCATGCAGCCCACGTGGCCCCCCGCCATCGAGTTCATCAGCGCCAACGTCGAGCGGTTTCTGGGCTATGCGCCGAAGGACTTCTATGCGGACCGCGAGCTGGGCCTCCGCTGCATCCACCTGGAGGACCGCGAGCGCGTGGCGGAGCAGATGCGCCGGGCGATGGCCTCGGCCGCGCCCTACCGGATGGAGTACCGCGCGGTGCACCGCGCCGGGAGCCCCGTCTACCACGCCGGCGAGGTCTCCGTGCCGGTGGCCGACTCCGCCGGCCGCGTCGTGCGCCGCCAGAGCATCATCATGGACATCACGGAGCAGAAGCGCCTGGAGGCGGAGCTGCTGCGTTCGCAACGCCTGGCCGTGGTGGGCGAGATGACCACGATGATGGCGCACCAGATCCGCAACCCCCTGGCCGGCATGGCGCTCGCCCTGCGCGCCCTCGAGCGCCTCGTGGGCGGCAACGCCGAGGGGCGCGAGTGCCTGGCGGACCTCGACCACTGCCTGGTGCGCATCAACGACACGGTGTCGCGGCTGCTGGACTTCGCCCGGGCTCGGCCGCCCGTGCTGCGGAAGTGCCGTCTGGCCGACATCGTGGCGAACGCCCGCCAACTGGCGGCCAGCCACGCTCGGCGGCACGCCATCGAGTTCCAGGTCTCGCTGCCCCCCGACCTGCCCGACCTGGTGGCCGACCCCGCGCAGCTCGAGCAGGTGCTGGTGCACCTCATCCTCAACGCCTGCAAGGCCATGCCCAGCGGGGGGCGCCTGACCCTGTGCGCCCACGGCGAACCGGGGCGCGTGGTCATCACCGTGGCCGACACGGGCGTGGGGATTCCGCCGGAGGACCTGGGCCGCCTCTTCAGCCCCTTCTACTCCGGGACCGGCCAGGGGGTCGGCCTGGGCCTCTCGCTGTGCGAGCGCCTCGTGGCCGCGCACGACGGCTCCATCCGCGTCCAGAGCGCCCCGGGCCAGGGCACCACGTTCCGCATCGAGCTGCCGCTGGAGCCGGCCCATGCCGCGCGCATTGATCGTTGACGACGACCCCACGGTGGCCAAGTACCTGGCCGGCTTCCTCGGCCAGCACGGCTACACCGTGCGCGCGGTGACCGACGCCCGCGAGGCCGCGCGCGCGGCCCAGGAGTTCCAGCCCGACGCCGCCGTGCTCGACCTCATGATGCCGGACCGCGACGGCCTCGACCTGCTCCCCGAGCTCAAGGCCGCGTGCCCGCGGTGCCAGGTGATCATCTACACGGGCGCCGGCGACATCGAGAAGGCCGTGCAGGCCATGCGGCGGGGCGCGCACGACTTCATCCAGAAGCCGCTGAACTACGAGGCCCTGCTGCTGAGCCTCCAGCGCGCGCTCGAGGTGCGCCACCTGCGCGCCGAGAACGCCTTCCTGCGCCAGGCCTACCAGACCCGCCTGGGGCCGGCCGCCATCCTCGTGTTCTCCGACGCCACGCGCCGCCTGCTCGAGCTGGCCGACCGCTACCGCGCGCTGCCCGACATGCCCGTGCTCATCGAGGGCGAGAGCGGCGTGGGCAAGGACCTGGTGGCCCACTACATCCACCACCGCGACGACGACTACAGCCGCCCCTTCGTGGCCATCAACTGCGGGGCCATCCCGCGCACGCTCGTGGAGGCCGAGCTCTTCGGCTACGCGCCCGGCGCCTTCACCGGCGCGCGCGCCGACGGCGCGCCCGGCATGATCCGCTCCGCGGATGGGGGCACGCTGTTCCTCGACGAGATCGGCGAGCTCGACATGGGCAGCCAGGTCAAGCTCCTGCGCTTCCTCGAGCAGGGCACCTTCTACCCCGTGGGCAGCCCGCGGGAGGTGACGGTGCGCGCGCGCATCCTCAGCGCCACCAACCGCGACCTCCGCGAGGCGGTGGCCCGAGGGCTGTTCCGCCGGGACCTGTACTACCGCCTCCACGTCGGGCACCTGCGCGTGCCGCCGCTGCGCGAGCGGCGCGAGGAAATCCTGCCCTTCGCTCGGCACTTCCTCCGGGAGTTTGCCGAGCGCTTCGACAACCCCTTCCGCCAGATCGCGCCCGAGGCCGAGCAGATCCTCCTGCAATCGCCCTGGCACGGCAACGTGCGCGAGCTGCGCAACGTCATCGAGCGGGTCGTGCTCACGCAGCGGGGCCCCGTCGTCGAGGCCCGGCACCTGGCGTTCCTGAGCGGCGAGTCGCCGCCCGCCAGCGTGCCGCCGGCCGAGGCCCCGCTGCCCGAGTCGGGCCTGGACCTCGAGGCGACCATGCGCCGCCTCATCCAGCGCGCCCTCGAGAAGCACGGCTACAACCAGAGCCGCACCGCCCGCTACCTCGGCATCAGCCGGGAGGCCCTCCGTTACCGCATGAAGAAGGTCCCCATCCCCTCAGGACACCCCGAATGAGCAAACGGCAGCCCTTCGACCTCAAGTCGCCCGAAGCCCAGGCCCTGCGCGACGAGATCGTGCACGGCACCTTCGTCAAGGAGGGCACGCTCGTGGCCTTCCCCCTCTGCTTCCCGGGGGCCAGCGTGCCCGTCGTGGCCGACGAGAGCCACATCACCGCGCTCGACGTGGCCCCCAACTGGATGGTCTACGGCGGCACGAGCGGGCGCGCCAGCCACCTGTTCGTCGGCATGTTCCACGGCGCCACGGGCATGGTATTCGACCTGGGCGCGCCGCCCGAGGCCACACAGTGCGCCGCCGTCTGCTGCGGCGCCAGGCGGGTGGTGGCCTTCGTCAACGGCCCGGGCGGCGGCCGGGCCGTCGCCCGCGGCCTGCATGGGCTGCCCTTCGACCTCCTCCAGGAGTGGGGCTTCAGCCGCCAGCCCCTCGAGGACCTGGGCGCGCCCGCGCCCGGCGAACGCATCCTCCACGCCGTGCGCACCCCGGACCGCGGCCTCATCGTCGGCGTCACCGAGGGCCACCTCTTCACCATGCACCCCGACGAGGGGAAGCCCCAGCTTGCCGCCGAAGTGCCCGGCCGCGCGCGCCTCGCCGTGGGCTCCCGAGGCAACGTCTTCGGCCCCGACGAGGGGAACACCCTCTGGCGCTTCAACACGCGGCAGGGCGAGCTCAAGCGCCGGGCCGTGCGCCTGCCCGAGGGCTCGTGGGGCAATGCCCACGGGCAGGATGCCTGTGCCGCCCTGATGTGGGGCAGAGACGCCGCCAGCGGCCGGCTCTACACGGCCGACTCCGACGGGAACCTCTACTCGTTCGCCGAGGGCCGTGGCTTCAGCGGCAGGCTGGGCACGGCGCGGAACGCCCCCGTGGGCCCGATGGCCGTGACCGCCGACGGCCGGCTCTACGGCCCCTGCGGCGAGGGGATCGCGCGCTTGTTCTGCTACAACCCCGCCGCCAGGAGCCTCGCCGACCTGGGCTGCGCCGTCTCCGTGCTCGAACGCCGCCGCTACGGCTACGTGTTCGGCGACGCGGCCGTGGGGCGCGACGGGCAGCTCTACTTCGGCGAGGACGACGACCTCGGCCACCTGTGGATCTACTTCCCCCGAATCCTGCCCCGCAAGCCCTGAAGCGGCCCGGCGGCGTGAACCGAGCGGCGATGGCCAAGGCACACGGCTTCTCACGCGACGAGCGCCTGCGGGCGACGCGCGACTTCGACCGCGTGTTCGAGCAGGGCCGCCGCGGCCGCGGCCAGGCCCTCGTCGTGTGCTACGCCCCCAACGGCCTGGCGCACAGCCGGCTGGGCATCGCCCTGCGGCGCGGCTGGCGCTCCGCCGTCGCCCGCAACCGCGCCAAGCGCCTCATCCGCGAGGCGTTCCGCACCCGCAAACACGAGCTGCCCGGGGGGCTGGACCTCGTGGTGATCCCCGCCACCAACTGGGCGGAGCCCGCCCCCGAGGCCATCGCGGCCGAGCTCCTCCGCCTGCTCGGCCGCCGCTGCGAGGCCGCGCCATGATGAGGCGTGTCGGCATCTTCCTCGTCCGCTGCTACCAGGCGTGCCTCTCGCCCCTGATCCCGCCCTGTTGCCGCTTCGAGCCCACCTGTTCGAACTACGCCATCGAGGCGTTCCGCAAGAAGGGCTTCCTCCGCGGCGCCCTGCTCACGGCCTGGCGCATCCTGCGCTGCAACCCCTGGAGCAAGGGCGGCTACGACCCCGTGGAGCCGGCCCAAGACGGCCCGCGCAAGAGCGCCTGAGCGCGAAGGCCGGCCGGGTTGCCCGTGCGACGCGGTGCCTGGCACTCGACGCTCGATGGAGTTGCAAGCATCGTAATGCCAATGCGTTATAACTGAATGAGGCGTTCTGGGGAGCCAAGTGGAGTCGGCGGAGCCGAGCGGCCCGGCGCGGCTCGTGCATGCTTGCTCACCCTTGAGGGGAGGAAGTGAGCAAGTATGGGTGGATGGGCGAGGATTGGCGATTCTCGCGGTTCCGGCCATACCGCGCCCGTCCGGGCGATGAGCGGGTATGAGCGGAGGGGCGAGAACGGGCGGTTCTCGTGGTTCCGGCCAGTCGGGGCCTCTCCTGGCGGTGAGCAGGTATGGGGGGAGGGGGACAGGGCCTCTGCCGCGTTGCAGCGCCGGGCATTGTGTGGAGAGGGTCCGGCCCGGGGCGCCAGGGAGCTCCCGGGCCGGATGGTGCAGAAGCGGGCTCAGTTGACCTTGATCTTGACCTTCTTGGGCTTGGCGGCCTCGACCTTGGGCAGGGCGAGGCGCAGGACGCCGTCCTTCACGGTCGCCTCGATCTTCTCGGTGTCAATGAGTTCGGACACGGTGAAGGCCCGCTCGTAGTTGCCCTGGCGATACTCGCAGTAGGTGAGCTCGTGGTCGGGCACGGCCTCGGGGGCGACGCGGCCGGTGACGGTGAGCACGCCGTCCTCGACCCGCACGTCCACGGCGCCCTCGTCGCAACCGGGGAGGTCCACGAGGAGCACGGCGCCGTGGTCGGTCTCGTAGATGTCGGCGGCGGGGGCGAAGACGGGCGTCCTCTCGGCGCGCTCGGCCTCGATGGGCTGTGTCTGGGCCGCCTGCTTCTGGAGTTCCTTGCTGTCGGGTGCCATGGGGGTGTCCCTCCTTTCTCAGTTGCTCGCCTTGACGGCGATTTGCTTGGGCTTGTCGGCTTCGAGCCGGGGGAGACGGATGCGGAGCACGCCCTTGGCGTAGGTGGCCTCGACCTTCTCGGGCTCGACGCGATAGGGGAGCTGAATGGTTCGGGTGAAGCTGCCGGACTCGCGTTCGAGCTGGTTCACCACCTGGCCTTCCCTGGCCTCGACGGGTTCGCGGGTGCCGCTGAGGGTGAGGGTGTCGCCCACGACCGAGATGTCGAGCTTGTCGGGCGCCACGCCCGGCAGCTCAGCGGTCACGACGGTGTCGTCGCGGCCGGTCCACACGTTGACGGGCGGCCAGACGCGCGCGGCGGTGGCGGGCATGAGGCCCGAGAAGAGGCGGTGCATGTCGCGCTCGAGGCGCTGCATCTCGCGCAGGGGCTCCCACGGCCACAGGTCTCGCACTCTCCTTGGCCACAGCATGTTCATCCCTCCTTGTGCTAGGGGTTGCGTCGAGCGGCCACCGTAGCCGCTCGCTCTTTCTCGTCGGCCTGAAATCGCCAAAGCAACGAGTGTGCCAACAGACTGACCCCGAGGAGGGCCTGCTTTCTAAGTGTATACTCTAGAGCGACTTGTGTAATATGGCGCTCGATGCGTAGCAGATCGGGGCAGTGCACCGGGACGGCGTCGGCTGCCAAAATGGCAGGCCCCTAGCGGGGGAACGTGGCTCGCAGGGCCTCGAGGTAGGCCGTGCCCGTGCGCTCCTCGGGCAGCAGGTAGCTGCCCTCGGTCCACTCGTTCCAGGCGTTGAGCATCACGGCGAAGGGCTTGGCGGGGTCGGCCTCGATGTGGCGGCGGGCGTCGGCGCAGAGCTGGCCATAGAGCTCGGGCGTGTTGCCCACGACGAGGGACATGTACGGGTAGTCGTGCCGCCCGGTGGCGGGGGAGGGCGGGAAGGGCCAAGGCAGGTCGGCGACGCAGCGGGGCGTGACGTCCCAGCCCATCGAGACGACGGGCAGGTGGGGCAGGGGGGCGGCGCTCAGGCGCTGCCACGAGGCGCGGTGGGCGGCCATCACGTCCTCGTAGCGGTCAAGGAGGTCGGGGCCGGCCTTGCCCGACGAGTTCACCACGTAGGTGGTCGTGCTGCGGAAGCCGGCCTCCTTGAGCATGGGCACGGGGTCGGGCGACCAGAGCATGGCGTTCCAGTGCAGGGGCGGCAGGCCGGCGGCGCGGAGCTTGCGGTCCATCTTGGCCAGGAGCTTGCGCGTGGCCGGCGCCCCGCCCAGCTCGTTGACGAACTTGACGGGCTGGAAGACACTGTAGAAGAGGCGTCCGCCCACCTGCCAGTAGTTGGGCTGGGCGAAGTAGTGCTCGATCGAGTAGTCCATCACGCGCTCGAGGTCGCGGGCCGAGTGGCGGCTGGGGAGCCACATGTTCCACGGCTTGCCGAAGGGCGGGGGAAAGTAGTCGGCCCAATCGTGATTGGCCCACATGAGGGCGAACTTCAGGCGGCGCGCGGGGGTCTTGAGGAAGCCCTGTTCGAGCGCCTCCTCCATGATGCGCACGCCGCTGTACCAGTACCAGTCGAAGAGGAACACGTCAATGCCGTGGTCGGCGGCCAGGGTGGCCTCGCGGGCGGCCCAGGCGGGGTCGCTCTCGTCGAAGCAGCCCCATTCGGGGCGCAACGGCTGGCGATGGCCGGGGAAGCGCGGGATGGCGGACTTCACGAGTTCCCACTCGCACCAGCCCTCGCCCTTCCACGAGCTGGCGTGGTCGTAGTTGTGCCACAGCGGGCAGTAGATCGCCACCACCTCGGGTCGGCGCGCGGGTCTGGCCATCGGTTGCTCCTTGGGTTGAGGAACTGATCGTCGGCAGTCTATCGCAAAGTCTTCCGCGGTTCAATCGGCTTGATCCGGCCTTGCCGACATGGTATTGATAGGCCACTCGAGGCAACCGGGGCCTCGGTGTCTCAGGGCAATCTTTCGAGGACGACGCTGTGGCGAAGCTGAAGACGCTGGTGTACTCGGGCGGCGAGATTCACGACTGGAAGGGCTGCGGCGACGCGATCCAGGCGGCGCTCGAGGCCGCAGGGCAGTTCGAGATCACGCGGGTGAACAACGACCTCGACTGCCTGGTCGCCCCGAACCTCGACCCCTACGATGTCATCGTCTTCTACCACACGGTCGGCTCGATCACCGAGCCGCAGCTCAAGGGCCTGCTCAAGTTCGTCGAGGGCGGCAAGGGCTACGTGGGCATCCACTCGGCGGCCGACTCGTTCCGCGAGTGCTCGACCTATCGCTACTTCGTCGGCGGCTACTTCGTCACTCACCCGCGCTATCGCCAGTACCAGGTGAGCGTGGTGGACACGACCCACCCGATCACGAAGGACATCGAGGAGTTCTTCGTCACCGACGAGCAATACATCACGGGCTACGACCCGAACAACAACATCCTGGCCACGGCCCTCTGGCGCGGCAAGACGGTGCCCGTCGTGTGGACGAAGGGCCACGGCAAGGGCCGCGTCGCCTACATCGCCCTCGGCCACAACGCCGAGAGCTGCCGCGACGAGACGTTCAAGACCCTGCTCGCCCGCGCCACCGTGTGGGCCGCGGCAAGGGCGTGACAATGGGGGAAAGCAGGACATTCGCGCATGAGCGCTCCGACGAACTCGGAACTCCTGGCCCTACTGGACTGCCTTGAGACAGTCCCTGCAGATGACCTTGAGACCGTCTGGCTAGAGTTCAAGCCGTGGGGGGATCCAAAGGACTGCATGAGGATTGCGTCAGAGTACGCCATCTGCATGGCGAACTCCGAAGGCGGAGTGATTGTGTTCGGCGTGGCGGACCGCACACGGGGGCGCACCGCCGCTATCCATGGGGCTCAAGGCTACGTTCTGGACACGTGGCGCCGAGGCATCTACGACTCCACGACACCGAGCCTCGTCGTCCAGGTTGAGGAACTCCGCGTGCCAGAAGGCACAGGGCGGTTGCTCGTCGTCCGCGTCCCCAAGGGGGCCGACCCGCCATACGGCACGAGCCAAGGTGTGTTCCGCAGACGGGTGGGCAAGAACTGCATGCCAATGGACGCCTAGGCTTTTGCGAAAGGCAAGGTGGCCTCTGGCGCGCTGGACTGGAGCGGGGAAGCGGCGGAGGGGGTCGGGATTGCGGAACTGGACCCTGTGGAGATCGCCAGGGCCCGTGGCATACTGCGGCGGATGGACGCTTCATCAGAACTGCTGCGGCTCGACGATCGGGCGCTCCTTGCCGGTCTGGGCGCGGTACGCGGCGACCGTGTGACCCACACCGGACTTCTGCTCTACGGCCGCGAGGAGGTGCTCTCGGCCGTCTGCCCGCAGCATCAGGTGCATTACGTGCACCAGGTCTCCGACACACAACTCGCTCGGAACGACGCCTATCGGATGGGGCTCCTGAATGTCCTGGAGCGCCTTGAGCAGGCATTCTCGGGGCCCGCCAACCCTGAGCAGGAACTCGAGATTGGCTTCTTCAAGCTGCGCGTTCCCGCGTTCCCGTTGGAGGTCGTGCGCGAAGCCCTGCTCAACGCAGTCACCCACAGGGACTATTCTGATCCCGGCGAGGTCCTGGTCCGCCACACGCCGCGTGAGCTCGTCGTGACGAGCCCGGAGGGATTCCTGGCCAATATCACGCCGAGCAACATCCTCCGCGCCGAGCCGGTAAGCCGGAACGGAACCCTTGCGCAGGCCCTCCAGCGACTTCGGCTCGTGGAGCGCGCAGGGATCGGGCGCCATCGCATATTCATCCCCACGCTCTCCTATGGCAAGCGCACACCCGAGTATGAGACAGACGGTACTCGGGTGACATTGCGCATCTTCGATGGCGGGTTCGACGAGCGCATGGCCCGCCTCGTCGCCAAGTGGCGCAACGAAGGCAGGGACATCGGCCTTGATGTCCTCCTCATCCTCTCCTTTCTGCGGGAGAACGCATTTGTTGATACACCGTCGGCATCTCGGCTCTTGCAGCTATCCCGGGACGCAGCGCGGGCCGTCCTCGACCAGTTGGCGCAGCCGCGTGCCGGGATTCTGGAAAGGCGCGGTAGGACGAAGGCCGCCACCTACCATCTGGCAAAGGGGGTCGCCAAGGACCTCCTTGGAAAAGCCGCCTACACAAAGACGCGGGGGCTGAACCCAATCCGCTACGCTGAGATGGTGAAAGCGTACCTGGACGATCACGGCTCGATAACGCCTCAGGAGTGCCGTGAGCTACTTGGACTCGGCGAGTCACAGTCCGCCCGTGTCGAGGTCTCCCGGTACCTGACGCAGTGGTCCCAGAAAGGGGGCTTCCTCCGTCGAGACGGCAAGCCACCCAAGGTTCGCTATCACCCGGCCACGGAGCGTTAGCACGAGCGTTAGCGCTGCACCCGCGCCATCGCGCGGCACAAGACATGGCCACAAGGTGCTGCCCACACGGCACTTAGGTCTTGGGTGTGTGTTAGCAGAGCGTTAGCAGTTGACTGCGGCCGGCGTGGTCGCTCAGCTCTAAGGAGTTGCCCGAGTGAACAGTCTGGCGGTTTCTTTCCTCATTGTCGGCCTAGCCGCCATGTCTGGAGCCGCCCAGGTGCCCGCCAAGTTCGAGCTGCCCTTCACGGCCACGACGAAGGACCAGGCCCTCGCCTGGCAGAAGCAGGCGCGGGCACGGCTGCTCGACCTCGTCGAGCGGCAGACGACCCGCATCTCGACCGATGAGGTCGCCCTCGACGTCCGCTCGGGCGAGCCGAAGGACATGGGGGACTACACGCTCTACCCGCAGCGCTTCCGCGGCAGCAATCGCACGGGCGTCTTCTATCCCCTCCGCCTCGCCATCCCCAAGGGCAAAGGCCCCTTCCCCGCCATGCTGTGCCTCCACGGCCACGGGGGCAAGGCCGAAGAGGTCTTCGACCCCAAGACCATCTACCACGGCTTCGCCGACCGCTTCGCGCGTGGCGGCTACGTGGTCGCCGCCCCGTCGCTGCCCCACCACCAGTACGCGGCGATGGCGCTATGGGACCTGATGCGGTGCGTGGACATCCTGGCCGAGCGGCCCGAGGTGGACCCCAAGCGCATCGGCGTGGCCGGCCTCTCGATGGGCGGCGAGTGGACGATGTGGCTCGCCGCCTGCGACGAGCGCCTGCGCGTGGCCGTGGTCAGCGGCTGGATGTGCACCACCGAGGGCGTCTTCTCCGTGCCCAACTGCGCCTGCTGGTGCCTGCCCGGCTTCGTCGAGCTGATGGACGTGTGCGAGGCGCACCTCCTCATCGCGCCGCGTCCTCTGCTCTTCGAGAGCGCCGAGCAGGACGGCTGTTTCCCCATCCGCTACACACGGGAAGGCTACGCCCGCGTGCGGGCCGGCTACAAGGTCTTCGGCGCCGAGGAGAACGTGAAGCAGGACGTTTTTTCTGCTGGACACGAGTGGCATGGTCTGGTAGCATACGGCTTCGTTGACCAGGCCCTCGGCGGCCGCGCGGCGCAGCTCCCCCGGCCCGCGCCGTAGAAACACATGCCCAACTCCGGAGGTGTTGCCGCGATGTCGCGAACCCTTGGTGTCCGGGGACCGACTGGTGCCCTCGTCGTGACGCTCGCGCTGGTGGGAACGGCCCAAGCCACCCTGGTGTCTTACTGGCCCCTCAACGACGGGCCGGGCTCGAGCACCGCCGCCAACGCGGTGGCCGGCATGCCCACGGGCACACTGACGAACATTGACCCCTCGACCGACTGGGTGACGGGCTACAACGGCTCGGGCTACGCTCTCGACCTCGATGGCTCCAACGACTGGGTGAACCTGGGCACCAATGCGACGCTCGACGCGATTGATAACCCCCTCACCGCCAGCCTGTGGGCAAGGACCACCGCCGCCGGCGCCTGGTATCGCAGCCTGTTCTCCAAGTTCGGCGGCACGCCCTTCTGGGGCATTGGCTGGATCAACGCCAATTACCTCGGCTTCGTCATCCGCGGCACGGGCGGCGACTTCCGCCCCGACGGCCCGCAATACTGGGGCCTCGACGGCCAGTGGCACTTCCACCTGGGCCTCCGCGGCAACGGCAAGGTCACCTACTTTGGCGACGGCGAGGTGCTCGATACGCGTGCCGACAACGGCGTCTCGACCGTGAACACGGCGGTGATCAACCTCGGCTCCCACAACGCCAGCCAATTCGTCGCCGCCACCGTGGATGAGCCGGCCCTCTGGAACGAGGCCCTGAAGATGCGGCAGATCCTCGCCCTCGCCAGCGGCGCCTACACGCCGGCCACCCTGCCGCCCGCAAGCGCCTTCTCGCAGAACCCCATCGAGGCCGCAGGCCCGGCCGGCTACTGGCGCCTGGAAGAAACCATCGCCGGCGGCGGGGCCGGCGACTGGTCGGGCAACGACTACCACATGAATGGCTCGGCCACCGGCCTCACCAAGGCCATCCCCCGTCCGCTGTTCTACGACCCCAACAACCGCGCCATGGCTTTCGACGGCGCGAACGGCTACTTCACCACCGGCGCCGCCATCCTCTCCACCGACTTCGCGGGCGGCGGCGCCTACTCGGTGGAACTGTGGTTCAACGCCGCCACGCGCCACCAGGGCGACCTGCTCGCCTTCACCACCGCGGCGGGCCACGCCATCCTGCTCGAACTGGAGACCGACGGCCGCATCCGATTCCTCCACCGCTGGCCCGCCGGCGGCAGCGGGGGCACCGACCTCTATTCGACCACCCTCTACAGCACCGGCGCCTGGCACCACCTGGTGGCCGTGAAGGATGGGGCCGACATGAAGCTCTACATTGACAGCCTGCTCGACCCCGCCACGGCGAGCGACGCCTCGACCATCGCCGGCGCCCTGAGCCTCACCCTCGGGCGCATCACCCCCACGACGGCCGGGCGTTACTTCAACGGCATGCTCGACGAGATTGTGCTCTACAACCGCGCGCTCACCTACGACGAGATTCTCTACCACTTCACGGGCATCTTCGTCCCCGAGCCCACAGGCCTCGCCCTCCTGGGCCTCGGCGCGCTGGGCCTGCTGCGCCGCCGGCGCACGCATTGAAGCCCCGCGGCGTCTCCGCTATAATGCCTCCGTGCCGGCCCATCCCAGCCGGCGGAGACGCATCGTGAGCGACGACGTCCGCCCTGGCCCTGTCCGCACGCCCTTCTCGCAACTCGAGCCCCCCGCCCGCTCGACCATGGGCCTCACGGGCGCCGAGCGGCGGCGCATCTTCCTCGACGGCCGCGGCTTCGCCGGCCACCCCGACATCGAGAAGAACCTCCGCACCTTCGGCTGCGACCTGTCGCTCATCGAGTTCCCCGAGTGGCAGCGCACCAAACACGTCCACCGACTCCACCCCTACCTCGGCAAGTTCGTGCCCCAGCTCGTCGAGCTGTTCCTCCGCCGCTTCTTCCGGGCGGGCGACACGATCCTCGACCCCTTCGGCGGCTCGGGCACCACGCTCGTCGAGGCCAACGCCCTGGGCATCCACGCCCTCGGCATCGAGCTGTCGCCCTTCAACTGCCTGATCATCGGGGCCAAGACGCGACGGCACGACCTCGCCCTGCTGCGCCGCGAGACCCGCGACGCCCTCGAACGCCTGGAGGCATTCGCCGAGGCGCGGTCGGCCACGGGCCTCTTGCCCTTCGACGGAGCCAACGAGCCATCGGAGACGCTGGCGGGCGACAGCGAGTACCTGAGCACCTGGTTCGCCCCGCAGGCGCTTCAGGAGCTGCTCTTCTATCGCAGCCTCATCGCCGACTATGCGAGCCGGGATGTGATGCGGATCATCCTGAGCCGCGCGGCGCGCTCGTGCCGCCTCATCCCGCACTTCGACCTGGCGCGGCCCAAGGCGCCGCTCAAGGTCGGCGAGCAATACTACTGCGTCAAGCACCGCCGCCTGTGCGAGCCGATCGCCGAGGCGCGCAAGTTCCTCCGCCGCTACTCCGCCGACACGGTGCGGCGGCTCGAGGAGTTCGAGAAGCTCCGCTCCGACGCCGCGGTCACGGTGCTCGAGGGCGACGCCCGCACCACGCCCCTGCCCGAGGGCGTGCGGCTCGACGGCGTGTTCACCTCGCCGCCGTACGTGGGGATGATTGACTACCACGAGCAGCACCGCTATGCTTACGAGCTGTTCCCGGAACTCGAGCGACGCGACGAGCAGGAGATCGGCCCGATGTCGCTCGGCAAGGGCAAGAAGGCGCAGCGCGCCTACCAGGCCGACATGGCGGCGGTCTTCCGCCACATCCGGCCCTGGCTGAAGCCCGAGGCCAAGCTGTTCGTCGTGGCCAACGACCGCCACGGCCTCTATCCCGCCATCGGCGAGATGGCCGGGCTGAGGCTTGTAGATACGTTCCACCGCCCCGTGCCCATGCGCACGGAGCGTGACACGACGACCTACTTCGAAAGCATCTTCTGGTTTGAGTTGGCGTGAAGAGGGGCGCCCGCGAAACACGCGAACAGACGCGAAAGAGGAAAGGAGAATGAGAGTGACGAAAGCACTGGTGTTCGGGCTGGCCGTGTTGGGCGCGGCAGCCGCCTTTGCCGCCGAGGCCGAAGAGGGGTTCACGCCGATCTTCAACGGCAAGGACCTCACGGGCTGGGAGGGCGATGCCAAGCTGTGGCTGGTCGAGGACGGCACCCTCATCGGCCGCTCGCCCGGCATCACGTACAACGACTTCCTGGCGACCACGAAGTCCTACGGCGACTTCATCCTGCGCTTCCAGGTGAAGCTGGTCGAGAACAAGGGCAACAGCGGCGTGCAGTTCCGCTCGAAGCGCGTGCCGCCGCCCAGCCACGAGGTGTCGGGCTACCAGGCCGATATCGCGCCCGGCTGGTGGGGCAAGCTCTACGACGAGGCCCGCCGCAACAAGGTGCTCGCCGGCCCGCCCGACGAGCTGCTCAAGAAGGCCCTCAAGGTCGGCGACTGGAACGACTACGAGGTCGAGGCCATCGGCAACAAGGTCAAGCTCTCGATCAACGGCGTCGTGACCGTGGACTACGCGGAACCCGACGAGAAGATCGCGCGCGAGGGGATCATCGCCGTGCAGATTCACTCCGGCGGCCCGATGGAGGTGCAGTTCCGCAACCTGCGGATCAAAGAGGTGAAGTAGCTGCGAGCCACGAGCGCCGAGCGAAAGGCGGGGGCTGTCATTCCGAGCTTGTCGAGGAACCTTTCAGGGGCTTGACGCACGCGTAGTGGGTACACCGCGATGGTGCGCCAAGCCCCTGAAAGATCGTTCGACCAGCTCACGATGACAGAGGAGGCAGCAGGTCGCTCTTTCAGGTGCAGCCAGGCATGGCGTTGGACCCGATCAGCCCCGAAGACACGGCCTCCGCCGCCCAGGTGGCGCGTTCCGCGCGCACGGTGGCCGCGTGGCTCTTCGCCAACGTCACCGTGGGCGCCTTCGGCGTGTGGGCCGTGGGCGAGCTGTTCCGCGACGCCTTCAGCCTCACGGGGCTGTGCTTCATCATCCCGTCGTCGTTCGCCAGCGCGGCCCTGCTGGTGGCGGCCCTGCTGGCCTACGCGTGCGGCTGCCGCCGGGTGGCGGGCGCCGCGGCGCTGCTCTGGCTCCTGCCCACCTTCTGGCTCCTCTTCGTCGAGAACCAGTGGATTCGCCCGCGCCCGCGCGGCGACGCGCGCGCCGCGCTGCGCCTCGTGCACTGGAACGTGGGGCCGGTGATGGACCACTGGGAGCCCATTGCACAGGCCCTCGCGCCGATGGGGGCCGACGCCTACGTGCTCTCGGAGATCGTCCGCCCCGAGGTCTCGAACGCCGTGGCCAAGGCCCTGGGCGAGGACTTCACGGTCTGCCACGTGCGGCAGATCGCCGTCCTCGCGCGCGGCGCGCTCAAGCTGGCGCGGCCCGACGAGCGCATGCCCAGCCGCGCCTACCTGATCGAATGGCAATCGGCGCGCGGGCCCCTCTCGCTCCTGGCCGTGGACCTGCCCAGCCGGCCCTTCTATTCGCGCGCCCCGTGGCTGCGCCAGGTCTACGACCGCATCGCCTTTCTCAAGCCCGACCTGGTGGTGGGCGACTTCAACGCGCGGCGCCGCGCCCACTGGCTCGGCCATCTGCCCAAAGGCTACGCCCACGCCTACGACGAGGCCGGCGTCGGCTGGTGCTACTCGTGGCCCGACGGCTTCCCGCTCTGGGACATTGACCAGTGCATCCTCGGCCCGCGCATCCGCCCGATCCGCTACGACCTCGTGAGCACGGGCGTGAGCGACCACCGGCTTCAGTGCCTCGAGTTCTCCCTGGCCCAGCCGTCGGGAGAGTGAGGAGCCGGCGCCGTGACTTGTCATTCCGAGCTTGTCGAGGAACCCTTCAGGGGCTCGCAGCCATGACGAGGGCTGGCGCTCGCATCGCGGCAGCAAGCCCCTGGAAGGTCGTTCGACAGGCTCACGATGACACCTTCATGGGGCTGCTCGCTATCACCGGCGCTTCTGGGAGCTTCCCGTTGGCTGCGCTGCGCCCAATCTGGCTCGCCCTGCTGGCCGTCTCGTCGCTCCTTGCGGCAGAGCAGCCGTTCCCGGCTTGCTTTGAGGGCGAGCCGGCCGATTCCCTCATCCGCCAGCTCGAGCCGCCCGCGGCGCCGCCCAAGCTGCCCGAGGGACTCGTTCTCCGCCAGGAGACCCGCTGGCTGCCCGAACTCGGCTTCGCCCTCATCCAGAGCACCGTCGTCAACCAGGGCAACGCCCCCGCGAAGCTCGACCGCGTGACCGTCGCCGACTGGGCATTTCGCGTCGCCGCGCCGGGCGACGCCGCCTACAGGCTCCTCTCCTACCGCGAGGACGCCTGGTACGGCTCGACCTACTGGACCGGCCCCGACTGGACGCGGGTGGGCAAGGACTGGCAGCACCCCGGCGAGAACACCCCGAGCGTCCGCCGCTTCACCTGTCCCCGCGACGGCAAGGTCACCGTCGCCGGCCGCGTCGCCAAGGCCCACGTGGACCCCAAGACCGACGGCGTCCGCGTGAGCATTCGGCACGGCGACAAGATCGTGTGGCAGGCCGAGCTCGACGGCGGCGACGCCAAGGGCCTCGAGCCGAGCCTGACCCTCGACGTCCGCAGAGGCGACGCCATCCGCTTCGTTGTCCACAAGCGCGGCCAGATCTTCTGCGACACCACCCGCTGGGACCCCCTCGTCGCCTACGCCGACGGCGAGGCCTTCCTCGCCTCCAAGGGCTTCTCCACCACCCGCCAGGGCGAGGGCGGCTGGTCGTATGAGATGGAGGCCGGCCCGCAAGAGAAGGCGGGCCTGCCGGCGCTGCACGCATTCGACGCAAGTTTCGTGTTGCGCCACGAGGCACTAGCCGTCGGGCTGGCGGCTGGTTTCTCGGCGTCGGACGCCCTGCCGTTCTTCGTCCTGGCCGATGGACGGGATCAGAGCGGTGTCGTCATCGCAGTAACTCGGTCCGCCGCGTGGACGCTCGATTGTGTGATGCCTGGCGACGGTCGCCTCGTCATCGAGGTGGACGACCTGAGCCGGCCCTCCCTGAAGGCAGGCGAATCCGCGCCGCTGCCGCGGTTGGCCATCGGCGCCTACCGCGGGCCGTGGACCGCGGGCGTGCCCGCACTGCAACGCTTGGTGGATGAGGAAGCTCCTGAGCTCAGGAAGCAACTCGCCGATGTCTTTGACGTACACATTGGCTCCGGCGGCCCGCCCGACCTGGCTCTCTGGGCAATGATGCAGGACGACTGGTTCGCGAAGGAGAAGAAGCCAATTCCCCGCAGGCTGGCCGGGGCGTCACTCGTGGGAGCCTGGTGGGCGAAGCGCCAGACCATGCTCGCAGATGCGCCGCCGCGCGCCCCGCTCCTCTTCGTCAAGCGCGTGCCCACCTCGTACAGCCATCTCGTGATGCAGTACTTCGGCTGGCGGGCGAGGCCGGGCGGCGGAATCTTCGCGCTCGAGAGACCGGGGCACTCGCTCAAGACCCGTCGTCTCTTCGATGCCGCGACCGGCAACGTGCTGGAGCCGCGGGTGTCCTACGATGCGAAGCGCGTCGTCTTCTCCTACTCGAAGTGCACGAAGGAAGACCCCTTCTACCACATCTTCGAGATGAACGTGGATGGGACTGGCCTGCGGCAACTGACGAGCGGGGAGTTCGAGGACCTGATGCCGTGCTACCTGCCCGACGGCGGCATCGTGTTCTCCTCGACCCGCCGCAAGGGCCACGCCCGCTGCTTCGGAGGCCAGTTCGGCCCGCGCTGGCACGTCTACACGCTCCACCGCATGGACGCCGACGGCTCGAACATCCGAACCCTGTCGTTCCACGAGACCAACGAGTGGTTCCCCGCCGTCGCCCCAAGCGGCCACATTCTCTACAGCCGTTGGGACTACGTGGACCGCCATCCCGTGCTGCACCAGAACCTGTGGGCCTGCCGCCCCGACGGCACGAATCCCGTCGCCCTCTGGGGCAACCACACCGAGACGCCGCACTGCACGTTTCAGCTTCAGCCGATCCCTGGCACCACCAAGGTCGTCTTCACCGCCTCGGCCCACCACTCGATCACGGGCGGCTCGATTGCCATCGTGGACACGCGCCTCGGCAACAACGGCGAGCACGCGCTCACCCGCATCACCCCCGAGGTCAAGTTCCCCGAAGCCGAAGGCGGGATCGCGGAGTACTACGACTCGCCGTGGCCGCTCTCCGAGGACTACTTCCTCGTCGGCTACAGCCCCAAGCCGCTCGTCATGGAGCCGGGGGCCAACGACGCCGCCGCGCTGGGCATCTACCTGCTCGACCGCTGGGGCAACCGCGAGCTGCTCTACCGCGACCCCGAGATCGGCAGCAGCAACCCCATCCCCATCGTCCCGCGTCCCGTCCCGCCCATCCTGCCTGACATCACTGTGGGCGGGACGTCCCTGTCCCGCGAAGATTCGCAGCGTGGGGACACGCCGCCCACAAGGGACATGCCGCCGATCGGCGAGATGGTGCTGCTGGATGTGTATGAGGGCCTGGGCGACGTGCCGCGCGGCACAGTCAAGGCGCTGCGCATCGTGCAGATTCTGCCCAAGACCACGCCCGTGGCCGACGACCCGCGCATCGGCCTCGCCGGGCAGGAGCCGGCCCGCGCCGTCCTGGGCACCGTGCCGGTCGAGCCCGACGGCTCGGCCCGCTTCGCGCTCCCCGCCCGCACGCCCGTCTACTTCCAGGCCCTCGACGCCGACGGCTTCGCCATCCAGTCCATGCGGTCCATCACCTACGTCCAGCCAGGGGAGACGACCACCTGCATCGGCTGCCACGAGCACAGGATGACAGCGCCGCCCAGCCGCATGGCGGCGGCGCTGCTCCGTCCGCCCTCGGCCATCGCCCCAGGCCCCGACGGCACAAGGCCCTTCTCCTACGTCCGCCTCGTCCAGCCCGTGCTCGACAAGCACTGCGTCCAGTGCCACTCTGTGGGCGGGGCCTCTGCGCCCCGCGTCGCCCCCAAGGGCCTCGACCTCACGGGCGCTCCTCACGACGGCTTCACGCGCAGCTACTGGTCGCTCTGCGGCGGCCTGAGCTTCTGGCACGGCGGCACCAACCCCAAGAACGCCGCCGAGGCCCTCGTGCCCCGCTACGGCGGCTGGAACCCCGTCCACCGCACCGAGCCGGGCGGAGCCTACGGCGCCCGCGGCAGCCGCCTGATGAAGGCCCTCCTCCAGTGCCCGGGCGCGGCCCGTCCGCCCGCCGAAGACCTCGCCCGCCTGGCCCTCTGGATTGACCTCAACGCCGTCTTCTACGGCGTCTACGACCCGGCGGCCCAGGCCCGCCAGCTCCGTGGCGAGGCGGTCGAGATGCCCGAGGTCCAGTGACCTCCGACCTCCCCCAGCCTCCCGCGGGTTTCGGAACCCGCGGGAGGTTCAGCCGCGGGAGGTCCGGCCACGCTTGCGCGCCGGACGGACGCCGCTATAATTGCCCGCGCGGGACCGCAGCAAACCCTATAGCAGGAGGCAACCTGTGCGAAAGCCCGAACCCCTCAAGCTCGGCGTGGCGCCCACGCGGCGCGTGATCTTCAGCATCGAAGAAGCCGCCCGCCAGAAGCGCCTCATCGAGTCCAAGCTCAAGGCCCTGGGCGTGGACATCGTGACCATTGATTCGGTGAACCCCGAGGGCCTCATCTTCAGCCGCAACCACGTGGAGCCCGCCCTCGAGGTCTTCCGCCGCGAAAAGGTGGACGCGCTGTTCATCCCCCACGTGAACTTCGGCACCGAGGACGCGACCGCGAGGCTGGCGCGCGACCTGGGCAAGCCCACGCTGCTGTGGGGCCCCCGCGACGCCGCGCCGTTGCCCGACGGCTCGCGCGACCGCGATACCCAGTGCGGCCTCTTCGCCACCAGCAAGATCCTCCGCCGCATGAACGTGCCCTTCTCCTACATCGTCAACTCGGCCCCCGACAGCACGGTCTTCGAGCGCGGCGTCACCAACTTCGTGGCGGCGGCCGCCGCCGTCAAGGCCTTCCGCCACGCGCGCATCGGCCAGGTGAGCACCCGCCCCGCCGCCTTCTGGACCATGATGATCAACGAAGGCGAACTCCTCGAGCGCTGGGGCATCGAGGTCGTGCCCGCCACCCTCAGCGACATCCTGCGCGCCGCCCAGAAGATGCTCGACGGCCAGGACCCCGCCCTCGCCCAGCAGGTGAAATGGATCCGCGACAACTTCGAGGTCGGCAGCGCGGACGAGGCCGATCTCGCCAAAGTCGCCGCCTTCAAGCTCGCCCTCGTCCACTGGGCCGACGAGGCCTGCCTCGACGGCATCGCCCTCCAGTGCTGGTCGGCCCTTCAGCAGGACTTCGGCATCTTCCCTTGCTTCGTCCACGGCCTGGTCACCGACGAGGCGGTGCCCGTGGCCTGCGAGACCGACATCCACGGCGCCCTTGCGTCGTTCATGGTCCAGGAGGCGGTCGGCCGCAAGACCGCCACCTTCTTCGCCGACCTCACCGTACGGCATCCCGCCGACGAGAACGCCGAGCTGCTGTGGCACTGCGGCCCCTTCCCGCCCAGCCTGGCCTGCGAGTGCGGCCAGCGCAAGCTCAGCGGCCACTACATGGCCGGCAAGAAGCCCCCGCTCGCCGTCGGCGAGTGGCAGGTCAGGGGCGGCCCCATCAGCGTCATCCGCTTCGACGGCGACCACGGCCAGTACAAGCTCTTCCTCGGCCACGGCGTGGGCACCGACGGGCCGTTCACCCGCGGCACCTACGTCTGGCTCAAGGTGGGCAACTGGCCGCTGTGGGAGGAGCGACTCATCCGCGGTCCCTACGTCCACCACGTCGTCTGCGTCCACGGCCGCGTCGCCCCGGCGCTCTACGAGGCCTGCCGCTTCCTGGGCATCGAGCCCGACTGCGTGGAGCCCACCGAGGCCGAAATCCAGGCCTGGCTCCGCGGCGAGCCCTGGCCGGGCGAGGCGAAGTGAAGCCGACTATCCCCCTCTCTCTCCCGAACGTCCCAATAGCACTACCCTCCCGAAGGTTCCAATACCTTCGGGAGGGTAGTGTGGTATGGTAGAGCGTGCATACTTGCACGCGGAAGAAGGCGGCGCGGCCTCACCTTCCCAGCCGCCACCCCTTCTCATCCGCCTCCAGCACGGTGTGGCCCTTGTAGCGGTCGGCGAGCTTGTGCATCTCCTCGATGCTGTCGAACCAGCCCACGATGTGCGCCGCGCTGAACACGTCGCCCGCCTTCGTCGGTCGCCCGTGTATCTCCTCGATCATCACGATGATCCCGCCGGGGCGCTGGCTGCACCACGCCTCGTACACCACGCTCGGCTCGAGCGTCAGCCCCGCCAGCCACGGGCCGTCCTTGCCCGTCGCCTTGTCCCGCAGGCGATAGGCCCGGATGAAGTGCTCGGGCGTCTTGTTCAGGTCGCGGCGGTAGCCGAACTTGAGATCGGGCGGGAACGGCGCGAAGAACTCGCTGGCCGGAATCCGCACCCCGTTCGGGCCGCCGAGGTAGCTCAGGTACATCTCGCTGAACGTGTCGCCCTTCTCGTGGCGCACGCAGCCCGGCACGTCGCCGCGGAGGAACATCTCGGGCGAATCGTTCACGCTCTCGATCCTGTCCATCAGCACAAAGAACCGCTCGCCCTTCGGGAACACAATGCGCTGCGTCCAGCGCGAGCCCGCCTTGCGGCCTGGGGCGGCGTACTCGTAGCGGTAGGTCGTCGTCACCGCGACGAAGTCCTTGCCGCGAATCACCTCGGGCTGCACCGGCTTCATTCGGTGGCAGAGCTGCGGCCCCTCCACCATCCGCTTGCGGTGGCTGCTCCCGTGCGCCATCAGCGCGTAGTTCCGCCGCGTCGGATCGGTCTCATTCGTAAACCAAGTATACCGCCCAACGCCATGCCCATCAGGGGCGATGACCTTCTCGCTCCACGCCTCATCGCTGCCGGCCTCCATCAGCCAGTCAATCACCATCAGCCCGTCGCCCGCCTCGCGGAAGCCCGTCGCCTTGTCCAGGAACGACCCCTTCTCGATCCCCGTCATCCAGTGCTTCGGGTTGTTCTTCGGGATCACCGCCTCCAGCCGATCGGTTTCGATCTTGATCGCCCGCTCATCTTCAATGACCTTCACCCATTCCGGCTCCTGCGCCATCACCGCGTCCACAATCGCCAACGCAATCGCCAGCCCCACCGACGCCTCTGCAAGGAAGACCATCGCAGCACTCCTTCGCCACCCTCCCGACGG
Organism: Planctomycetota bacterium; assembly: GCA_035384565.1. NCBI lineage: Bacteria > Pseudomonadati > Planctomycetota > Planctomycetota bacterium. The sequence continues at coordinate 36,490 of DAOOIT010000013.1, forward strand.
CCCATCATGCCGAGACCCCGCCACCGGGTCAATTGCCCCTGGGTGCGACCCGGAATAGCAGGTGGCCCTGCTCCTGGGCAGCGGGTTCTATGTGGCACAGCCATCCTCGGCTGTGCTTGTGGGCGGGACGTCCCCGTCCCGCGGTCCGCGGCGTGGGGACACGCCGCCCACAATGTCCCCCACAGATGAGGGCGCTGGTGCCGTACGGTCGCCTACTTTCCCGGTTCGCGCCCATGGCCCCTCGTGCGGGCCGAGGAGGGCACGCGGGGGAACCAGGAGCAGGAGGCCGTGAGTGTCCGTAAACCATTGTGTGCCAGATCGTTGCGGCGTCCATGGGCCCGCATGCGCACGATCGGTCATTCTCCGCCACGTCGCGACACCCGCCCCGCCCGAGGCCGTGACCTCAGGCGAGCCAGGGGCAATCAGCGACTCAGTCTCCTTCACCCTGTACAATGACTTTGCCCCCCAAATCTGTTGGGTAAAATTATTCCGGCGCGCCCGCGAAATCTCCAACCCCTTGCCGCGCCTTCACATGCGGCGATCAGGTTCCTTCTACTCCTGGAGCCTGTTTCCCTGCCTCCCCGGCCCCGCTCCCTTCCCGGGTTCATCCCCGCCGCGCGGGCGGCAGCCCACGCTTGCATCCCGGCCCCCACGCGCTATGCTTACTGGTGGATGAGCTGAGGATACCGCAGGCGACGGGAGAAGGCGATGGACGAGAATAAGCTGCTTGAGCGCATCACGGTGAACCCCAGAATCTTCGGCGGCAAGCCGATCATCAGGGGCCGACGACTGGCCGTCGAACACGTCCTCGGCATGCTTGCGGCGGGCGACACGATCGAGACCCTCCTCGAAGGCTATCCGTGGCTGGAGCGTGAGGACGTGCTGGCCTGCCTCGCCTACGCGCACCCAAGCGAGACTGAGCCGTGACCGACGAGCCGGCTTGCCCCGTTGTAGCTGCGCTGAGCAGCTGCGCGCCACAGCCTTCCTTGGGCAATTCGGGCGACGCCTTACTCGACTCCGGAGCGTCATTGTTTGGCGAGGACGTTCAGTTCTGCGTCCTCAGGGCCTGAGTTTGCGCCTTGCCTCGGCAAGAGAGACGGTCGGCGCGGCGGCCTCCTTGGCCTTGGCCGCGCGGAGGGCGTGCAGGTCCTCGGAGGTCTCGAGCTTCTCCCCAAGCGCATTGAGTTCCCGCCGTGCGTCGTCGCGGGGCACGCAGCGCAGGTCCTTCACCGCACGCGGCTTGAGGTCCACCGTGTACCGCATGGCATCGGGATAGCATCGCAGAGTCGGTTAGTCAACCCGTGTCAGGCGCTCCCTGGTCCGCCCGAGGTCCTTGGTCGGTGGTCGCGGCGGTCGAGGCAGGTGTCGTAGGCGGGCCGCTCGATGGGAATCCAGTCGGTTCTCTCGATGCCGCGACGAGAGGGAGGACTCAGTCGGGAAGGTCGTCCAGGGAGACGAAACGGCCTTTGCGAATGTCCTTCCGCGCCCTGGCGATTCGGCGGAGGAACCGCTCGTCGTGCTCGAGCCGGTAGTCGAACCAGTCGTCCTCGTCGTGGAAGCCGATGACCAATGCGGCGGGGCGGCCGTGGCGGGTGATGAGCACGCCGTCCTTCTCGGCCTCTCGGATGATGCGGCAGATGTCGTTCTTGGCTTCCGCCATCGTGTGAGTCTTCATTGTGGTACCCCGTGCTCTTCAAGCCACTGCCCCGTCCGGGGCTTCTCGACAAAGCCCAGGACTTCGATGCGCTTGAGGGCTTCATTCACGTCGTAGAACACGCGCATCTCGTCCACGCGCAGGCGGTACTGGGGCTGGCGCAGGCCGCGAAGCCGCTTGATCCTGCTCTTGCCCTCGCGCGTCGGACCGGTTTCCAGATACTCCCGCATCGCCCGCTTGAGGGCAGAACGCCACCGGGCGTCCAGCTTCCTGAACTGCTCCTCCGCGGCACGCGCGACTACCACGGTGTATCTCATTCTGGGAATAGTATAGCCAGATTAGCTGCGCCGGTCAAGCAAAGATCGGTGACTACCTCTCCGCGCCGCGCAGCCACTGGAGTTCCCTCTCGGTCCAGGCGGGCATTGTGGCAGGCGCGCGGCCCAGGAGGGCGAGGGTGACGGGGTGGGAGGGATCGTGGTCGAGGAGGGCGTGGCCGACCAGTTTGGCCTCCATCGCCTGCCCCGCCGCAGACAAGGCAACCATGAGCATGTGCTTCGCGCGAGTGCTCTGGGGATAGGCTTCGGCGGCACGGCGGGCGAGGAATAAGGCCTCCTTCGGGTCATCGCGGAGGGTGAGGCGGGCGAGGTAAAGCGCGGCGGCGGGGGCGGGGACGGGACACTTGAGGGCGGAACGGTAATGCTCAGCCGCCTCGGCAGGCTTGCCTTGGCGCTCGAGGGCGAGGCCGAGGTAGAAGTGGGCGGTGGAGAGATATGAGGATTCGCGGGACGGGGACGTCCCGCCCACAATGCCGCCATCAGCCCGGCCCACAGTGTTATCCAGAGCCACGGCCTTGGTGAGGAGGTCAACGGCGGCAGCGAGGCTGGCCTCGCGGCGCCTGGCGGCGTGGGCATCGGCCTCGGGGCCGGGGTTCGGATAGGCGTGGCCGACGCGGACCTGTTCGTCCTTGAGATAGCAGCGGGCGAGGTCAATCATGAGCTTGGCCGAGTTGGGTTCCTGCTTGAGGGCGTCGGCGAAGCGGCGGATGGCGCCGTCGAGGAAGTGCCCGCGCCGGCGCCAGAGGGTCGAGTAGTCCTCGTCGTAGTAAGCGGCGTTGATGCCCCGCTGCCAGCGGGGCTTCTCGGGCATCTTCCACTGTTCCTGAGGCACGTCGTCGGCGCGGAGTTCGTAGGCGGCAAGGCGGGCGCCGTCGGGGCCGACGATCTCGAGCTCGACGTCGCCCGCGGGCGCGGCGACCTCGCGCCGCCAGGGCCGGGAGGGGTCGAGGTCGAAGACCTCGCGGAGCACCTCGCCGCGGCCGACCCGCAGGCTCAAGACGCAACCTGGAATGTGTCGCGTGCCGCAGACGCCCGCAAGCACTCGGCCGTCGGCCTGCCGCACGAGGTTGAGCGCGGCGTGGTCGTTGGCGAACACATAGCCGCCGATGCCCCAGACCTGATACCACGAATCGGCGGCACGGTAAGCGCTCAGTTCGGGCTGGTGCCCGGGGTCCTCCATCACCGCCGAGGTGGCCGTCCAGATCTCAAAGTGCTGGTAATAGCGCTCGGGCGAGACGGGGAGGGCCTGGGTCCACAGCTTCGCGGCGGGGAGCGTGGCGGGGTCGAAGATGCGGACCGCGCCGCGGTCGGCCCTGTGCTCGTAGCCGCCGTGGAAGCGCTCGCGGGGCATGAAGCCGAACTCGCTCAGATCGCCACGGCCGGGCGCCAGATTCCGTTGCCAGGAGAGGTCCACGCCGTTGCGGACGGGCCAGGGCACGAGGTCGGTGCGGCCGGCGTTGTAGCCGTGCTGGGCGACCCAGGGCGTGGGGAGGATGAACTGCGTGTCCATTGTCTTCGGGTGCATCGTGTCAATCCAGGCGGCGAGGCCCCAGCCGTAGGGATTGAGGTTCTCGAACTCGTATTCGAGGTCCACGCGGGCCACGCCCGGCCGCAGGAGGACGCGGAAGACGGCCCGCTGCATGGTGGGCGTGGAGGTGTGGCTCATCACGACGCCCGCCGTGCCATCGGGGCGCTCCACCCGCGCCCAGTCCCATCGGTCGTTGTAGGTGTTGCCGTGATGGAAGTAGGGGAAGTTCACCTCCACGCCGCCCAGGTTCCACGGGTGGCCGCCCTCGAAGTCGTCGGGGTGCGTTTCGAGGTAGGGATTGACGAAGAAGAGCTGGGACTTGGATGCCTTGTTGTAGACCTCGTAGAGCCGCCCACCGACCGAGGGTAGGACGGTGCAGCGGAGGTACTCGTTCTCGATGGTCACCGCGGGATAAGAGACGGGTTTGAACTCTTCGAGGCGTTCCTGCGGTGCCTTGTCCTTGAGCTTGAACGGCCCCGTGAGAATGCGGCGGGTGCCCTCGGCGACGCGCACCCCCTCGACGGCCTGGCAGGAGGCGCAGGCAGCGAGCAGCGCAGTGAGCAGTGTGAGCTTCCCCATCGCAGCGGTCTCCTTCGTCTTCCCGCCCGCCGATTATGGTTCAAGCCCCCACGGTGGTCAAGCCGCATTTTGCATGTCCACCCGTCGGCGCGCTAGAATGCCAACGGCGTCGTTCGACCCATCACTCCGAGGGCAAGACGATGAAGCATTGGATGCGCGTCATTGTGTTGCTGGTGTGCCTCGCCACGGCCGCCCGCGGGGCCGACGACTGGGTGGAGCCGATGAAGGCCGTCCACGCCAGGTTCACGGGCCAGGCGGGCACGGTCGCGCAGTTCGGCGACAGCATCACGATCACGATGGCGTTCTTCACGCCGCTCTCGATGGACCACAAGAACGTGCCGGATGACCTCAAAGAGGCGCACGCCTGGCTCCGCAAGTACGTGCAGCCGCGCTGCTGGCGGGCGTGGAAGGGGCCGCAGTTCGGCAACGAGGGCCGCACGACCACCGATTGGGGCCTGGCCGGCATCGCCGGCTGGCTCAAGAAGCTCAACCCCGAGGTCGCCCTCGTGATGTGGGGCACGAACGACACTTACCAGGGCCCCAAGCCGCCGAAGTACACCGACAACCTGCGGCTCATCATCCAGGCCTGCCTCGACAACGGCACCGTGCCCATCCTCTACACGATTCCGCCCAAGGGCGACCAGGCGGGCAACGCGAAGAACACGGCGCACGTCGAGACCTTCGTCGAGGCTGCCCGCACCGTGGCCGCCGAGAAGAAGGTGCCGCTCGTGGACTTCTACAAGGAGATGATGTCCCGCCAGCCCACCGAGTTCCACAAGACCCTGCTCGGCGACGGGCTGCATCCCTCCTATCCCAAGGAGTACCAGCAGGACTTCAGCGAGGAGGCGCTCAAGCAGAGCGGCTACACGCTGCGCAACTACCTCACCCTCAAGGCCCTCTGGGAGGTCTACCAGAAGGTCCTCTCGCAGGGCAAGCCGGCCAAAGCCGAGGCAGGCGACGCCGCTGCGCCGAAGGGGCCCACCTACAAGGGCCGCCCCGCCGTGCTCGTCGCCAGGCCCGCCGCCGAGCCGAAGGTTGACGGCTCGCTCGACGACCCCTGCTGGGCCAAGGCCCAGGCGCTCACCTTCCGCATGCTCGACGGCTCCACCGACAAGCCGAAGCACGCCACCACCGCCAGGCTGCTGGCCAACGAGACCACCCTCTTCGTCGCCTTCCAGTGCGGCGAGACCGAGCCGCTCGTGAGCCGCAAGCGCGACCGCGACGACAACATCTGGGAGGACGACTCGGTCGAGGTGTTCCTCAAGCCCGGCCCCGAGCCCGCGCGCGAGTACCACCACCTGATCGTGAACCCCGATGGCTCGTTCCTCGACGACCTGGGCGGCGACAACGGGGCGTGGCAGAGCGAACTCAAGCTTGCCACGGCCAAGGGCAAAGAGGGCTGGGCGGCCGAGATCGCCATCCCGCTGGCCGAGCTGACGAAGGGCGCCGACAAGGCGACGCTGGCCGGCCCCTGGCGGCTCAACCTCGCGCGCATGCGGCAGTCGCGCGGCGACGACGTGCCGGCCGAGGAGACCGCTCTCGCGCCCACCGAGGACCCGTCGAGCCACGTGCCTGCCATGTTCGCCTACGCCTGGTTCGAGGCCCTCGGCGGCAAGCTGCCGGCGGAATGAGAGGGCGGCTGTGCCACACAGCGCCCGGCGTGCGGCCACCTGTCATCAAGGGTCCACTTAGGGAAGCGTTTGACATGGACGCCGCCGCCCGTTGGCATGCAACCACTACAACCACTGGCATTGGCGAACTCCTCACCGTAATGGGCGAACCCCCACGCGAGGCCGTCCGATGAGAGTGGTGCTCACCGGCGCGAGCGGGCTGATTGGCTCTGCCGTCGCCGCGGCGCTGGAAGCCGACGGCCACGGTGTCACCCGCCTCGTGCGCTCGAGGCCGGGAGAGGGCGACGCCGCCTGGGACCCGGCCGCGGGCACGATTGACGCCGAACGCCTGGAGGGCCACGACGCCGCCGTGCACCTCGCGGGCGAGAGCATTGCGGGGCGGTGGACGGCGGCCAAGAAGGCCCGCATCCGCGACAGCCGCGTGAAGGGAACAGCGCTGCTGAGCGAAGCGCTGGCGGGCCTGCGCCAGCCGCCGGCCGTGCTGGTGAGCGCCTCGGCGGTCGGCTTCTACGGCCACCGCGGCGACGAGCCGCTCACCGAGGAGAGCGGCGCGGGCGCAGGCTTCCTGCCGAGTGTGTGCCAGGCCTGGGAGGCCGCGGCCGAGCCGGCGCGCCGGGCCGGCGTTCGCGTCGTGCACCCGCGATTCGGCGTGGTCTTGAGCCGCGACGGGGGCGCGCTGCGGCAGATGCTGCTGCCCTTCCGCCTGGGCCTCGGTGGGCCGGTGGGCAGCGGGCGCCAGTTCTTTCCGTGGGTTGCGCTCGACGATGCGGTGCGCGCCATTCTGCGCGCGTTGTCCAAGCCCGATCTCGCCGGGCCGGTGAACGTCGTGGCCCCGCGGGCGGCGACGAACCGCGAGTTTGCGAAGGCGCTGGGCCGCGCGCTCCATCGCCCCGCGCTGTGCCGCGTTCCCGCCTGGGCGATTCGCCTCGCGCTGGGCGAGATGGGCCGCGAGCTGCTGCTCGCGAGCATTCGGGCCGCCCCCGCCCGCCTGCTCGCCTCGGGCTTCGAGTTCGCGTGGCCGGACCTCGAGGCCGCGCTGCACCACGTGCTGGGTGGGCGCGGAGCCGGCTCTTGCATCGCCGTGGCCTCTCGCCTATGATCGGCGGTGTAACAGGGATTCCGCAATACCCTCGTCAGGAGGCCGTGCCGTGAGAAGCCTGTGGGTGGCTGTGGGCCTGGCCGTGGCCGCGTGCGCACTGGCCGAGCCGCTCGCGAACGTCAAGGTCGTGAGCGACAAGGCGCCCGACTGCTCGTCGCTCGAGGCCCTCGTGGCCTCGATCACCCGCGAGTGCAAGACCGACGACGAGAAGGCCATCGCCATCTACAACGCCTGCCGTTACCTCTACTACCACCACGCCTATCCCAGCGAGCCGGGCGGCCTGGGCGCGCTCAAGTTCCTCAACGTCTACGGCTGGGGCCTCTGCGGCGGGCAGCACAGCGTGCTCGCCGCCGTGTGGGAGAAGGCGGGCTTCAAGTGGCGCTATCGCGGCTGGCCAGGCCACACCACGGTCGAGTGCTTCTACGGCGGGCGCTGGCACTACTTCGACACCTTCCTCAAGTTCTACTGCTGGATGCCCGACCCCAACGCCCCCGGCGGCCGCACCGTGGCCGGGCAGCAGGACATCAAGGCCAACCCGTCCCTCGTCAGCGACGCCTTCGTGTTCGACGAGGGGCGCAAGGTGTGGTACATGAGGGACAATCGCTTCGAGTACCTGGGCGACAAGGTGAACTGGACGGCGCCCGCGTTCCTCGTGTGCGGCGACGAGCTGCCCGGCGTCATCGCGGGCTGCAAGGCCAATACCGACGCCGGCAGCCCCCGCGGCTGGGCGACCGTGCAGTTCGACGAGCCGCGCTACAACACCGCCGTCAACCTCGGCGTCGGCTACGCCCTCACGCTCGATTGGGACAAGTTGGAGGGCGCCTTCTACTTCAACGGCAAGGACAAGCCGCCCGGCCACTCCTGCGGCGACAAGAACTACCGCAACTGCCCGTCCATCGGCCCCCTCCTCGAGCCCTATGCGGGCAAGGACCGCCGCCAGACCTGGTCGAACGGCACGCTCGTGTTCAAGCCCGACCTGCGCAGCGACGCCTGCCTCGCCAGCCTCAAAGAGGCCGACAATGTCGCGTGCGAAGGCGGCGCGCTGAAGCCGAAGGATGCTGCGAGGCCCGCCTCGTTCGTCGTCGAGATGGCCTGCCCGTACATCGTCGCCAGGGCATCGGGCAAGGTCGCAGGCGACGATGTAAAGGCGGAGGTGTCGAAGGACGGCAAGACCTGGGCTCCGACCGACCTCTCCGATCTCACTAAGGCCGTGGCGGGCAGCTACAGCTACCGGGTCCGCATCACCTTCGCCAAGCCGATCACGGCCATCGAGTTGGCGAGCGTCGTGCAGCATAACCAGGAGGCGCTGCCCTTCCTCGCCCCGGGCGAGAACAAGGTGACCATCACGGCCGACAACCCCGACGCACTGGGCAAGAACCGCCTGGTCGTCACCTACGCCTATTGCCCGGGCTCGCGCAACTGCTCCTACGAGCAGATGTTCGACAAGGGGGCCGAGGTCGCGCGCGCCCACTACGCCGCGTGGGCCGACACGCCCACCGTTGTGCAGAAGGCGGTGGAGAAGTTCCCCTGCACCCTCGACATCCCCGTGCCCACGCCCAAGGGCAAGTTCCCCGTGTACCCGCGCATGGTCTTCCTGCGCCGCGAGGTGCTCGCGCCCGGCCAGGAGCCGATGGCCACGCCCGTCGCGCCTTCGACGCCCACCGTCGGCGCGGACCAGGTGCTCGCGACACTGCCGAACCCCTGGCTCATCGGCACCAGCAAGCCGGCCAGCCGCGCCGACCTGCCCACGAAATCCGCCACCTTCCCCCCCAAGCGGCTGAGCTATGTGAGCATGAAAGGCGAGGTGTTCCCCCACAACTTCATCAAGTGGCTCAAGCCCAACGACCCGGCCGGCCCCGCCGCCTGGATTCTGCTCATCGGCGTGGACGACGTGAAGCTGCCCGAGGCCAAGCAGCTCGCCTCGGCCAGGCTCATCTTCCACGTCGTGGAGGCCCATGACAAGGCGAACATGGAGGCCGCGGCCGTGATGCTCAACGCCCCGTTCGAGGTGGGCCAGCCCTACGACTTCAAGGGCCTCGGCGACATCGTCGGCTCGGCCATCGTCAAGCAGGGCGGCGGCGCCGGCAAGCCCTTCGACCCGCCGCTGCGCTACGAGATTGACGTGACGAGGGCCGTCCGAGCCTGGATTGGCGGCGCGAAGCCCCACGGTCTCGCCCTGCGCATCGTGCCCAATCGCGGTGTGGACGACGGCTGGACCGTGCGCTTCACCCCGTCGAAGGACAAGCTGCCCGAGCTCGAGATCACGACTTACGAGAAGTGAACGCCGCGGCGCAGGTCCTCGGCGGCAGCGTGGGCGAGTGCGCGCAGGTTGGCGGCGTTGCCCGAGCGGTCGGAGCGCGCCACACGCGACCCGTCGGGCGAGAAGAGAATGGCCCTGAGGCGCACGGAGCCCTCCCGCAACTCCGCGTAGGCGCCCAGGGGCATCGAGCAGCCGCCGCCGAGGGCGTCGAGGAGCGCCCGCTCGGCAGCCACGGCCAGCGTGGCGGCCTCGTCGGCGATGGCGGCCGCGAGGGCCGCTGCCTCGGTGCCCGCCTTGGCCTCGATTGCCAGCGCACCCTGGCCGGGGGCCGGCAGCATCAGGTCGAAGGGCAGCACCTCGGTCGCCATCTCGGCGAGGCCCAGCCGCGTGAGGCCCGCCAGCGCGAGCACGATGGCATCGAACTGCCCATCCGCCAGCTTCTTCAGCCGGGTATCGAGGTTCCCGCGGATCGGCTCGCAGCGCAGGTCGGGCCGCGCGGCGCGAAGCTGGGCGGCCCGCCGCGGGCTGCTCGTGCCGATGCGCGCGCCGTGGGGCAGATCGAAGAGGCGGGATGCCCCTCTGCTCACGTGACGCTCCGCGATGATCAGAGAGTCGTTCGCCGGCGCGCGCACAGGCACGCACGCAACGGCGAGTCCCTCGGGCAACTGCGTGGGCAGATCCTTCAGGCTGTGCACCGCCAGATCGATCGCCCCGCCGAGGAGGGCCTCCTCGAGCTCCTTCGTGAAGAGGCCCTTGCCGCCGATCTGGGGCAGCGGCTGAGTCGTCTGGCGGTCGCCCGAGGTGGTGATGTGGACGAGCTTGCAGGCGAGGCCGGGGTGTGCGGCGGCGATCTGGTCGGCGGCCCACTGGCTCTGCGTCAGCGCCAGCTTGCTCGCGCGAGTGCCGATGCGAAGGCTCGATCTGTGGCTTGCGATCTGGGATGTCCTAGAGAGCGCTTGCCGGCCCGACGATGCTCCCCAATGCTATGCAGGTCTTCGGCGCCTGTCAAGCGAACAGGGCCTCCACGAAGGCGTCGGGGTCGAAGGGCTGGATGTCGGCGGGCTTCTCGCCGAGTCCGATGAACTTCACCGGAATCCCGAGCTGGTCCTTGACGGCGACTACGATGCCGCCCTTGGCCGTGCCATCGAGCTTCGCGAGGAAGATGCCCGTGACCTTGATCGCCTCCTTGAATTGCCTGGCTTGTGCGATGGCGTTCTGGCCCGTGGTGGCGTCGAGCACGAGGATGACCTCGTGCGGGGCGCCCGGGATCTTCTTCTCGATCACGCGGCGGATCTTCTCCAGCTCCTTCATCAGGTTCTGCTGCGTGTGGAGCCGGCCGGCGGTGTCCACGATCAGAATGTCCACGCCGCGGGCGAGCGCGGCGTCGCAGGCGTCGTAGGCCACGGCGCCCGGGTCGCCGCCGCGCTGGTGGCGCACGATGTCCACGCCGAGGCGCTCGGCCCAGATGGTGAGCTGCTCGACGGCGGCGGCCCGATACGTGTCGCTGGCGCACAGCAGCACCCGGCCGCCGCGGTCGCGGAAGTGGTTGGCCAGCTTGGCGATCGAGGTGGTCTTGCCCGAGCCGTTCACGCCGGCGACCAGGATCACCGTGGGCGGCTTCTCGGCGTGGCCGATGCCCACGTCCTGCTGCGTGAGGAGCGCCTTGAGCTGCGCCTTGAGGAAATCGTGGAGCTGGTCGGTCGTCTCGATCTCGCGGTTCTTCCAGGCGGCGCGCACCTGGTCGAGGAGCTTGGTGACGGTGTCAATGCCCATGTCGGCGGTGATCATCAGCTCCTCGAGCTGGTCGAGCTTCGCCTGGTCAATCTTGCCCCTGATGGAGAAGATGGAACCGAGGCCCGCGGCGAGGAAGCTGCGGGTCTTGGCCAGGCCGTCCTTGATGCGCCCGAGCGACGAGGCCATGCGGGCGAAGAGGCCCTTCTTCGGCTCGGGCGCCGGCTCGGCCGCCTGTGGCGGAGGGGAGGGGGGCGGCGCCTCCGCAGACTTCGCACCTTTGCTCTTGCCCCAGAATGGCATGGGCACTGTCCTTCAAACGGTTGCAGGCGGCAAGGGGAAAGGGGCCGGAACGGGATGCCTCCGGGCTTGCCGCTTGTGGCCTGAGGCTTGCTGCGTGGGTCAGTTCGGCGCGCCGAGGGTCTCGAGGAACTCCTTGTTGGTCTTCGCGCGCTTGACGCGCTCGATGAGCAGTTCCATCGCCTCGGTGGCGTTCATCTCGCTGAGCACCTTGCGCAGCACCCACACGCGGTTGAGGTCCTCGGGCGAGAGCAGCAGCTCCTCCTTGCGGGTGCCGGAGCGGTTGACGTCAATGGCGGGGAAGATGCGGCGTTCTTCGAGGCGGCGGTCGAGCACGAGTTCCATGTTGCCCGTGCCCTTGAACTCTTCGAAGATCACCTCGTCCATGCGCGAGCCGGTCTCGATGAGGCCGGTGGCGAGGATGGTGAGCGAGCCGCCCTCCTCGATGTTGCGGGCCGCGCCGAAGAAGCGCTTGGGCTTCTGAAGGGCCGCGGCGTCCACGCCGCCCGACAGGATTTTCCCGCTGTGCGGGCACTCGGTGTTGTAGGCGCGGCCGAGGCGGGTGATGGAGTCGAGCAGAATCACCACGTCCTTGCCGTACTCGACCATGCGCTTGGCCTTCTCGATGACCATCTCGGCCACCTGGATGTGGCGCTCGGCGGGCTCGTCGAAGGTGGAACTGATGACCTCGGCCTTGACCGAGCGCTGCATGTCGGTGACCTCCTCGGGCCGCTCGTCAATGAGGAGGACCATGGGATAGATATCGGGGTGGTTGGTGGTGATGGCGTTGGCGATCTTCTGGAGGAGGATGGTCTTGCCGGCCTTGGGCGGCGAGATGATGAGGCCGCGCTGGCCCTTGCCGATGGGCGCGATGAGGTCCACGATGCGCGTCTCGATGACGTCGGGCGTGGTTTCGAGGATGAGGCGCTTGTCGGGGTGCAACGGCGTGAGGTCCTCGAAACACACGCGGTCGGCCAGCTCCTCGGGCGGGGCGTAATTGATCGCCTCGACCCGCAGAAGGGCGAAGTAGCGCTCGTTGTCCTTGGGCGGGCGGATCTGGCCGGCCACCACGGTGCCGGTCTTGAGCCCGAAGCGGCGAATCTGCGAGGGCGAGATGTAGATGTCGTCGGGGCAGGGCAGGTAGTTGTAGTCGGGCGAGCGCAGGAAGCCGAAGCCGTCGGGCAGCACCTCGAGCACGCCTTCGCCGCGGATGAGGCCGGCGCGCTTGACCCACTCTTCGAGGATCTTGTAGATGAGCTCCTGCTTCTTGAGGCCGGCGAGGCCCGTGATGCCCTCCTTCTCGGCCATCTGATGGAGTTCGTGGATCTTGAGGCGCTTGAGTTCGGCAATGTGCAGCTCCTCGCCGCCCCTCGCCGCGTCCTCGAGTTGCTCCTCGAGGGCCTTCTCCTCGGCGGCCAGTTGGGCGTCGTTGGGGAGGATGCCCTTGCCGAAGGAGGTGCCATTCCTGGATTCCTTCTTCTCCTTCACCGCTCGCGAATTTCTTGCCATAGCTCCTGCACCTGTCGGGTAGTGGTTTCGAGAGGCCCGTTGCCGTTTATCACGAAGCGTGCCCTGGCACGCTTGATCTCGAGAGGCGCCTGGAGGCGTTCGCGGCGGGCGAGTTCGGCGGCCTTCCAGCCGCGCTCGGCGGCGCGCTTCCGCCGCACCTCGCGCGGGCAGTCCACAAAGACGAGAGCGTCGCACACGGCATCCAGCTCCGTCTCCACGAGCAGCGGCGCGTCCACCACGATGGCCGGCGCCCCCGCCGCGCGGGCCGCGGCGATCTGGCGGTGCAGCTCGGCTCGGATGGCCGGGTGCGTGATGGCCTCGAGGGCGGCCAACTCCTTCGGTCCGCGGAAGGCTCTCCGGGCCACCTTCGCGCGGTCCACGCCGCCGTCCGGTCCCAGCACGCCGCGGCCCCAGAGGGCCACCACCTGCTCGCGCACGGCCGGCTGGGCCAGGACGGCGTGGCCGATCTCGTCGGCATTCACAGTACGCGCTCCGAGTTCGGCGAGCATCCTGGCCACTGTCGTCTTGCCCGCTGCGATGCCGCCGAGCAACCCGATCACGGGACACCGACTTCTCGTGGAGCTCATGAGCGTGGGCAGACTACCCCTCGATTGCGGGTGCCGCCGGGCGCACCGCCGGCGCGGCTGCCCGGAGCTGCCGTTGGGACTCAGCAGAACACGTAGTCCGGATTTCGGCCGCTGGCGATGCTCAGGCTCCGGTTGGGATGTCCCAGGTGGGCGTCACCTGACCACTGGCTGTGACGGCGCACGCGCAGAAAGCGCAGCTTGGAGAACGCTCGGCAAACGCAGAATTCCTACGGAGAAGACTGGCAGAATCAATCGCAGTCAGGATTAAGAGTGCAAGGAAAGGCTTGCGGAATAGAAGATAACACACGACGCCGGCCGCTGTCAAGGGTTTTTTCGCTGAGGAGCCCGGCTCCCAATCCCCCCGGCTGCGCCCCCGCTCGCCGTCAGCATCCTCCAAACCGGGCACACCGGCGCCCTGCGGGCACGGCTCTGCCGCTGCCGCGAGGTGAGCAAGTGTGGCGCTCGGGCCAGGCGGGCGGCTCTGAGCCCCTTCCGCCCATACTTGCTCAATTTCCTTGCTCTCTCCGGTGAGCAAGTATGGCGCTTGGGCGATCCGGGCGGCTTGGCGGCCTTTCCTGCCATGCTTGCTCAATTTCCTCCCCCCTCAGGTGAGCAAGTATGGCGCGTAGGCGGTCTGGGGCCTTCCGCGGCCGTTCCTGCCCCTCTGCACCATTCGTGCTCTCAGGGGGGCTGATGCACGTGAGGAGCAGGCAGGGCTTGGAGACCTCCGCGGCGCGGGTGGCCAGGCCTGGGGGCCATGCTCTTCGCCGCGCGCGGCGACACTACGGTCAGAGAACGATGGCTCCCTGGCCCTTGAGTGTCTCGCGGAGCCTCGCGGGGTTTACCTCGGCCACGGGTCTGCCCGAATCCAGAGCCAGCCACGCGGCGACGCCCGCGGCCTGGCCGGTCTGGTTGCAGTTGACCATCACGCGCACGGCGCCGAAGGCCCCCTCGTCGGCGTCGAGGGCACGGCCGGCGACGAGCACGTTCGTGGCCCCCTTCGGCACAAGGCACGAATAGGGGATCTGGTAGTAGGGCGCCTTTTCGAGGCGCCGAAACGTCACGCCCGCGCCGCGCGCGCTGTGGATGTCCACGGGATATGTGCCGTAGCCGATGGCATCGGGGAAGCGCTGGCCGGCGAGCAGTTCGTCCTGCGTCAGCGTGTGCAGGCAGCGCGCATGGCGGGTCTCGCGGATGCCGATCTTCGCGGGCAGGGTGACCAGCGGCGTGCCCTTGTCGCCCAGGAAGTGCTCGCGCAGAATGTCGCAGATGGCGCGCACCTGGCGCCGGCCCTCGAGCTCCGCCTGCGTCAGCTCATCGGCGTCGGCGCAGTTGGCGCCGAATACGCGGGTGCCGGCGAGCATGTACTCGTCGTCGCCGCCGGGCACGGCCGAGCCCCAGGCGAAGCCCTTCTGAAGGGCCTGGGGGTACTGGGCGTCGAAGATGACACTGTGGATGTTGAAGCCCGGGTGCGCCTTGCTCAGGGCGCGCAGGCCGCGGAGGATCACGCACGTGGTGGGCGGCTGGACGTCCTTGCGCTGATAGACGGGCAGGCCCAGGCGGGCAACGAGGTCGGCATCGCCCGTAGCATCCACGAACTGCTTCGCGCGGATGGCCCGCCGCCCCGTCTTGTCCTCGACGATGGCCGCGACCAGGCGGCCATCCTCCAGGCCGGGCGCCACGAAGAGCGTGTGCAGGAACGGGCGCACTTTCGCCTCGGTCACGAGCAGGTCGAGCGCGATCTTCAGCTCTTCGGTGTTGAGGACGAAGTACTGGCTCGCCGTGCCCACGAAGCGCACGGCATCGCGTCTGGCGAGGCGGTCCACCACCTCGGTCGTGAGGCCCGCGATCACTTGCTGCTGGCCCTGGATATCCTTGGTCGAGTGCCACACGCTCACGAGGCTGGCCGTGGCGACGCCGCCGAAGAAGCCGTTGGTTTCGATGAGGGCCACGCGGGCGCCCAGACGTGCGGCGGCGACGGCGGCGAAGACGCCCGTGCAGCTTCCGCCCACGACGCACACGTCCACGTCGGCCACCACGGGGGTTTCGCGCGGGGCTTCGCGAATGGTGTCCATCTTCGGAGGCTCTCCTGCAGACGCGAGGGCGGCGCCGGCCGCGGCCAGCGCCGGGGTTTGGAGGAATGTGCGGCGAGGGAAACGGCTCGTGGCGGCGCCCCTTGCTTGGGAACCTCCCGCGGGTTGCGAACCCGCGGGAGGTTGGCTACGAGCCTGTCCAAGAATCCCCGTGGGCTGCGTTGCCGGCGTCAGCGGGCTGGAGGCGAGGCGCGGCGACGCAGGCGATGCCCTGGAATGCATCGCTGAGGAGCCGCAACGTGGCAGCCGGCCCGCTGACGCCGCAACCCGAAGGGACGCCGCGACTTCAGGCCGCCCGCTGTGTCGCTCATCGTCCGCGATGCGCTCCGTTGCATCGCCTCCTCCTCGCTCCTTGCGTGCGGCCCGAATCGGCGACGTCGCAGCCTCACGCGGATTCTCGGACAGGCTCCTAGGCGAACAGCTTGCGTACGAAGGCGGCATTCCGCCTGAAATCGGCGTCGCGGTCCTTCGAGGGACACGACGTTTCGAGGACGGCCCAGCCCCTGTAACCGATGTCGTTGAGAGCGTCGCGGACGGCCTCCCAGTTGACCTTCCCTTCGCCGAGGTAGTTGGCGCCGTCCTTGAAGTGAATCTGGCAGAGCTTGCCCTTCAGCTCGCGGATTTCGGCGGGGGCGTCGTGGCCGACGTCGGTGGAGTTCCGCGCGTCGTAATAGACCTGCACCGCGGGGCTCCCGACACGCTCGAGGATCGCCAGGTTCTGCTTCGCCGTGAGATAGTTCTCGAGCCCGAGCACCACGCGGGCCTTCTCGGCCCTGGGCGCGGCCTCCTTCAGGCGGGCGACCACGGCGTCCACGGCCTCGGTCTTCAGCTCGGCGTCGTTCTTGCGGAGGTCGCCCGCGCCGAAGAAGGCGAGGAGGATGTTGGTCGCCCCGAGGTCGGCGGTGGCCTCGATGCACTGGTCGAGCCAGGCGGGGCCGCGCGGGTCGGTGGCGAGCGGACAGCCGTTGAGCAGGCCCATGGCGACGGACGAGATGGCGACGCCGATCTCCTTGGCCTTGGCCTTGAGCTGCTCGCGGTACTTGGGGTCGGCAATCTGGAGCTTGTCGGCGGCGCCGCCGGGCGAAACCTCCAGCCCATCGAGCGTGCAGCGTTTGGCGACTTCGAGGCCGCCCGGCCCGCCGGCCCCCAGCGACCAGTCGCACGCGCTCAGGCGAATACGGGGCATTTCCTTCTCCTCGGCCAGGGCATGGCGGGCGAACGAGGCGGCAGCGAAGCCGCCCACGACGCTGCACACAAACTCACGACGCTTCATCGAGGCTTCTCCTATTCGATGCGCCTCAGATACGGCTTCCGCGGCAGCGGCCGCGGCACAGCAGCGAGCCACTGGCGCCAGGGCTCGGGGGCGAAGCCGAGGTCATCGCAGGCCAGGTCGGCCAGTTCATCGTGCGCGCTGCGCGCGAGCACGCCGCGGATGTCGCCCAGGTAGCCGATGAGGAGCTCGTAGCCGCGCGGCGAGCCGCAACGGGCGAGCGCCCGGCCCGCACACAGCTCGAGATAGGCGTGCCGCTCGGCGACATGGTCCACAGATCTCCTGGGGTCGGTGCCGACCGGCAAAGTGAAACCCTTGATGCCCGGCTTGTCGGCCAGCGCCTCAAGCGCTGGGATGGCCTCGGGCGAGGCGATGCGCTCGCAAGCGTAGCAGATCGCGAACACGTATTCGAAGGCGTCATCGGCCTTCGTGGGGTTCAACGGGATGCGCTCGGCGAGGGGCCCCAGCAGCGGCACGAGGCGCGAGTCGCGCGCAAGGCCGATGATGCGGACGAGGAAGGCCGGCTCGGGCGCGTAGCCGTGGTCAGGCGCGTCGTGCCTCTCGCGCGGGCTGGCGGGCAGGCTCTCGCCCGCGAGTTGCCGCTGGAGTTCGGCGAGCAGAATCGGCACGCCCACGGCGTCGCCGAGGAAGCACAAAGCCTTGGCGCAGGCCACCCTGCCGCGGTCGGTCGCCGCGGGCAGGGCGTTGCGCAGCAGCGGCACCGCCGCCTGGCCGTGGCCGAGAAGCCTCGCCTGACCCGCCAGCGGCAGCGAGTCCGCCGCCAGGCCGTGGACGAGTTGGGCCAACTCCTTCGGGTCGGCTGCGGGGAGCTCCGCCAGGTCGGAGGGGCGCAGGATGCCGAGGGCGACGAGGCCCTTCTGGAGGTCCGCGGCATCCACGGCGGCCACGGGCCGCCCGTCGGCCACGGCTCGCGCGGCGGCCAGGCCGGCCACTCCGCCCATCGCCATCAGGTCGCGCTGCATACGGGCCAGCGACAGCGCATCGTGGGTCGCCGAATAGGCCTTGCCAACGACCAGCACGCCCTCCAGCCCCTCGGGCACCAGCGCGCGGAAGGGGATCGGCGCCGAGTAATTCTTCGTGAACTCCCTCTCTGCGTAGCCGCAGAGGGCCAGGTCGCTCGAGGCGATGCCCTTGATGTCGAAGTTCGACTCAGCCACCAGCACCGTGTCGGGCCAGCGTTGGCCGCGCAGGATGCCGCCATAGGTCACGGTGGCCCGGCCCTTGACATGGCGCGACTCGCGCGGCGCGAGGTAGAACTGCGGGAAATCACCCTGGCCGAAAATGCCTGTGCGGCGGCGCGCGGTGATGACGGCGCGGGTGAAATCGGCAGGATCGCGCAGGTCCACCGCCGAGTGGTACTGGCGGCTGGCCTCGCTCTTCGGACCCACGAAGTGGCCGAACGAGAACCAGAGCGTCAACGCATCGCGGCCCGTGCCCCACGAGTATTCCGCGCCCGCCCAGGCGGCGATGTCGCCGTCGCCGGTGGCGTCAATAACGGCCTTCGCCGTGATGGCGGCGAGGCCGGCGGGCGTGGCCACCACCGCGCCCTTGAGTGCGTTGCCCTCCACCAACGCGCCCACGGCGGCGCACTGGGGCATCACGCTCGCGCCCGAAGCGACGAGGGCGTACAGCATGGCCACCGACTTCGGCATGCCCGTGCCCGAGAGCAGGGCCAGGGCGTCGCGGTCGAGTTGCCGCACGAAATCGGTGGGCCGCCCGAACCAGTACTTCGACACGCCGCCCAGGGTGTGGGTGCCGCCGAAGTCGGCGTGCTTCTCCACGATCAGCGTCTTCGCCCCGTTGTGCGCGGCCACGATGGCGGCGGGCACGCCGCTCGTGCCGCCGCCCACTACCAGCACATCGGTGTCGGCCACCACGGGGAGAGCGGCGCCGCCGATGGCGATCTCGGCCCCCGTGCGGCGGATGGCCTGGGAGATGCCCAATCGCGCCTGCACGCCGGGGGCCACGGGCTGCGAACCCTCAGCCTGGGAAGAGGAGGGGAGGGCGAGGGTGGCCCTGAGACTCGAGCCTCGCCCAGCTCCCTCGCCGGGCGGGAGGGGGGCGGAGGCGATGACCGCGGCGAGGGCCACGCCGCCGAAAGGGTCGGCCAGAGAGCGCGCCATCTCGTCGGGCGCGTCGGCCGAAGGCCCGCACACGAGGAGGCCCTCGACGCCCTGCGGCACGCACGAGGCGAGGCCCAGCTCGGCCCCCTCGGACCGTGTGAGGAGGCGGCGGGTCGGCGCGACGGCAAGGGCATCGCCGCCGCGGGCGAAGCTAAGGCCCTCGAGCTTGCGGCCCGCGTTGGCCGCCACGATGCGCGCCCGAAGCGTCAGCTCGACATCGCGGAACGCCGCATCGCCCCGCGTGGCCAGCCGCATGGGGAACTCGACCAGTGGCCCGTGCGCGGCGAGCTGGCCGCCGGCCAGCTCGGGCAGGCCCTCCACGGCCGGGCTGCGCGGCGGCCGGTCATTGCAGAGCAAGGTGTAGCGAACGTCGAGCCGGCCGTCGCTCGGCACCCGTTCGGCGAAGCGCGCGCCGGCCAGCGCCGCCAGCCGGGCATCGGGCGTGCAGTCCACCACCACGCCGGCCGCAAGAGCGGCCAGCCCCCCTTTGGCGGCGAAGAGCGCAGCCGACACGCGCGTACCATCCTTGGCCACCCCGCAGGGCCGCAGGTCGTAGAACAGGCTCACCCCGGCATCCAGGAGCAAATCCTCCACGGCCGCGGCAAGACGGGCCAAATCGAAGATCATCTCGCCGTCGTCGGCCCGCTCCTTCACACACCGCCGAAAGGCTTGCGCGAAGTCGGCCGGCAGCTTCGCCAGCTCGGCCTCGCGGGCCCACGGGCGCAGCGTGGCCACGAGGTCGTGGGGCAGCGAGAGGCCCGAGGCGGCCAGGAGCACGCTCCGCCCCTGGTGGGCCATCTGGTGCGCCGCCACGCAGCCGGCCAGCGTGCCCTCGACGACCAGCGCGTCGCCCTGCCGAATCACGGGAATCGCCTGTGCGGCGCCAACGGCGACGGTCATGTTGGTCCTTCCACCGGGCGGCTTGGGGAGGGCTCCCGCCGCGGCAGCGCCCGCCACACGGCTGCCGCCGAGGCCCAAAGCCAGGAGAGCCAGGAGTGCGCATCGGAGGCCTTTCCACATGGCTCCTCCAAGCCCTATCATCCCGCTTTCGCCCGCCCGCGTCAAATGGCGGGCCGCGGAGACGCATCGGCGGGATTGGACAAAGCGGGCCTGAGCGAGTATCCTCATGACGTCACCTGCAATCATTCGTGCCGCAGCGCCCCTGCGGCTCAAAGGAGAATAGATGTCCCCCATTCGCGGCGACCTTCGCACCTTCTGCGTCGTCCCGTCCCTGCCCGAGCCCCTTAGCGGCCTCGCGGAGCTGGCCAATAACTTCTGGTGGGGTTGGAACAGCGAGGTGTTCTCGCTGTTCCGCCGGATGGACCCCGACCTGTGGGAGCGCACGAACCACAACCCCGTGCAATTGCTGGCCGAGGCGACCCAAGAGCGCCTGGCCGAGCTGGCGGCCGACCCCAGCTATGTGGCCGCGGTGCGGCGCCAGACGACGCTCCTGCGCGAGTACCTGGCCGCGCCCACCTGGTTCGCCCAGGCGCACCCGGAGCTCAAGGGCGCCCGGATCGCCTACTTCTCCTTCGAGTTCGGCATCAACCAGTGCCTGCCGATCTACTCGGGCGGCCTGGGCGTGCTGGCCGGCGACCACGTGAAGTCGGCGAGCGACCTCGGCCTGCCCCTGGTGGGCGTGGGGCTGCTCTACCGCGAGGGCTACTTCCGTCAGCGTCTGGGCGCCGATGGCTGGCAGAAGGAAGAGTACCCCGAGACCGACTTCTACACGACACCCATCTCGCTCGTGAAGGGCGCGGACGGCGCACCG
Source organism: Planctomycetota bacterium (assembly GCA_035384565.1). Classification (NCBI taxonomy): domain Bacteria; kingdom Pseudomonadati; phylum Planctomycetota; species Planctomycetota bacterium. Next base: position 56,981 of record DAOOIT010000013.1, read on the forward strand.
ATCACCGTGGGCGTCGAGTACCCCGGCCGTTCGGTGCGCGCGCAGATCTGGCGCGCGCAGGTGGGCCGCATCGAGCTCTTCCTCCTCGACACCAATGTGCCCGAGAACAGCGAGCACGACCGCAACATCACGGCGCGGCTCTACGGCAACGCCGCCGGGTCCGAGGAACGGATGGCCCAGGAGATGATGCTGGGCATCGGCGGTGTGCGCGCCCTGCGCGCGCTCGGCATCGAGCCCGACCTGTACCACATGAACGAGGGCCACTGCGCCTTCCTCGCTCTCGAACGGTGCCGCATGCTCGTCACCTGGCATCGCGTGCCCTTCGGCACCGCCGCCGAGGCCGTCGCCGGCCAGGCCGTCTTCACCACACACACGCCCGTGCCGGCCGGCAACGAGCGGTTCGACGAGGGCCTGATGCGCCGCTTCTTCCACAGCTACAGCCAGGCGCTGGGCCTGGAGTGGGACGAATTCATGGCCCTCGGCCGCGAGGACCCGGGCGACCGCAACGAACTCTTCTGCCTCACCGTGCTGGCGATGAAGCTCTCGCGCGCGCGCAACGGCGTGAGCAAGCTGCACGCCAAAGTGTCGCGGGCCATGTGGCGGCGCCTGTGGCCCGACACGCCCCTCGACGAGGTGCCCATCGCGGCCATCACCAACGGCGTCCACACGCGGAGTTGGCTCTCGGTGGACATGGCCACGCTTCTCGACCGCTACCTCGACCCCCACTGGATGGACCGTCCGGTGGACCACGCGGTGTGGCAGCGGGTGGACCGGATACCCGACGCCGAGCTTTGGCGCACGCACGAGCGGCGTCGCGAGCGGCTGGTGGCCATCGTGCGCGCGCGCCTTCGCGCCCAGCTTGCGCAAGGCGGCGCCAGCCCCGACGAGGTGGCGGCCGCGGCCGAAGTGCTCGACCCCGAGGCCCTCACCATCGGGTTCGCGCGGCGCTTCGCCACCTACAAACGCGGCAAGCTGCTCTTCCGCGACCGCGAACGCCTCCTCCGCCTCCTCAGCGACCGGCAGCGGCCCGTCCAGCTCATCTTCGCCGGCAAGGCCCACCCCCACGACGTCCACGGCAAGGAGTTCATCCGCGACATCGTCGCCGAGGCCCACACCCCCGAGTTCCGCCGCCGCATCGTCTTTCTGGAAGATTACGACCTGTGCCTTGCTCACTACCTGGCGAGCGGGGTGGACGCCTGGCTCAACACCCCGCGCCGCCCCCTCGAGGCCAGCGGCACCAGCGGCATGAAGATCGCCGCCAACGGCGGCCTCAACATCAGCGTGCTCGACGGCTGGTGGGACGAGGGCTATGTGCCCGGCAACGGCTGGGCCATCGGCCACGCCGAAGAGTACGCCGACGAGGAGCGGCGCGACGCCGTCGAGAGCCGGCTCCTCTACGATCTCCTCGAGAAGCAGGTGATCCCGCTCTTCTACGACCGCGGCAGCGACACCGTGCCCAACGGCTGGGTGAAGATGATGAAAGCCGCGCTCCGCACCATCAACCCCGTGTTCAACACCAACCGGATGGTGCACGAGTACACCGAGCGGTTCTACGTGCCGGGCATCCGGCGCGGCCGCACGCTGTTGGCCGACGACCTGCGCCGCGCCGCCGCGCTCGCCGCCTGGAAGCAACGCCTGCGCGACCGCTGGGGCAAGATTCGCCTCCTCGAGGTCCTGGCCGAGCCCCCCGACGAGGTCAAGGTGGGCGACCAGTTCCCCGTTCAGGCCCGGTTCTTCCTGGGCGACGTGCAGCCCGAGGAAGTCACGGTGCAACTCTACGAGGGGCGGCTCGACGCCCGGCGCACCATCGTGGAGCCCAACATCATCGAGATGGCCTGCGAGGGCGCCGGCCGGCCCGGCGAGTGGCGCTACGCCGCCCAGGTCGCCTGCCGCACCGCCGGCCGACACGGCAGCGTCTTCCGAGTCCTCCCGCGCCACGAGGACCTCGCGTGCCCGCACGACGTGGGCCTCGTCTTCTGGGCCTGACCCCGTGCCACCACCGCTCGACATCCAGGCTCTGGCACAAGCAGTCTCCTCCGCGCGCGAACGGCTGCTGGAGGCGCGCAGCCCCGATGGCCACTGGCTGGGCGAGCTCTCGAGCAGCGCGCTCTCAACCGCCACGGCGGTGGCCGCGCTCGCCTTGATGGACCCCGCCGCGCACGAGCCGCTGATCCGCAAGGGGATTCGCTGGCTCGCCGAGCACCGGAGCCCCGACGGCGGCTGGGGTGACACCGTCCAGTCGCGGTCCAACCTCAGCACCACGGCCCTCGTCTGGGGCGCCTTCGGTGCCGTCGCCGCACGCATCCCGCTTGCGGAGAAGGACACACGAGATGCTTGTCGCCACGCGGAGTCCTGGCTCGGCCGGGCCGCAGGCGGGCTGGAGCCCGAGCGCCTGGCCTCGGCCATCGCCGCGCGCTACGGCAACGACCGCACATTCTCCGCGCCGATCCTCACCCTGTGCGCGCTGGCCGGGCGGCTGGGGCAGGGCAGGGCGGCCTGGCAACACGTGGCCCCGTTGCCCTTCGAGCTGGCCGCATTCCCGCACCGCCTCTACAAGTGGCTGCGGCTGCCTGTGGTGAGCTACGCGCTGCCGGCCCTCATCGCCATCGGGCAGGCGCGGTTCCGCCACGCCCCGCCGCGCAATCCCCTCGCCCGCGCTGTCCGACACGCCGTGCGCGCGAAAACGCTCCGCGTGCTCCAGGGCACGCAGCCCGAAAGCGGCGGCTTCCTCGAGGCGGTGCCCCTCACCAGCTTCGTGGCCATGAGCCTCGCGAGCCTTGGGCAGGCGGGGCACCCGGTGGCCACGAGAGCGGCCGAGTTCCTGCGCCAGACCGTGCGCCCCGATGGCAGTTGGCCGATTGACGCGAATCTCGCCACATGGACGACTACCCTCTCGGTCAATGCCCTGGGCGACGCGTTGCCCCAGGAAGCCCGACGGCCTCTTCTCGGCTGGCTCCTCGCCCAGCAGCACCGCGTCGAGCACCCCTACACCCACGCCGAGCCCGGCGGCTGGGCGTGGACCGATCTCAGCGGGGGCGTGCCCGACGCCGATGATACCGCCGGCGCGCTCCTTGCGCTACGGCAGCTAGCAGGCGGGGATGGTTGGATGAGTGGAGGGGTGGACGAATGCCCGACCCGGCCATTCATTCATTCATTCATCCATCCATCCTCTTCCCATCCCGCACTCCGCACTCCTCACTCCGCAGTCGCTTCGGGGATCCGGTGGCTCCTCGGTCTTCAGAACCGCGACGGCGGCATTCCCACCTTCTGCCGCGGCTGGGGCAAGCTGCCCTTCGACCGCAGCGCCGCCGACCTCACGGCCCACGCGCTCCAGGCCTGGAACGCCTGGCACGACGCCCTGCCGCCGCGCCTCTGCGTCGGCGTAGCCAGCGCGATGCGCCGCGCGCTCGGCTTTCTCGAGCGCTCCCAGCGCGCCGACGGCTCGTGGGTGCCGTTGTGGTTCGGCAACGAGGCGGCGCCCGACGAGGCCAACCCCACCTATGGCACCGCCCGAGTGATCATGGCCCTTGCGGGAGTGCCGCGCGCAGACACGCACGCCCTACAGCGTGGGGCCGCGTGGCTCCTTTCGGCCCAGAATCCCGACGGCGGTTGGGGCGGCGCGCCCGGCGTGCCCGCCAGCATTGAAGAAACCGCCCTCGCCCTCGATGCCCTCTGCCGCTTCGCCGCCCTCTCTTCGCCGTCCGCCACCCCCAGTCCCCAACCCGCGATCGCCTCGGGCGCCCGCTGGCTGTTGGAACGCACCGATGGCGGTCGCTCGTTCGCCCCTTCGCCCATCGGCCTCTATTTCGCCAAGCTGTGGTACTACGAGAGGCTCTATCCCCTCATCTTCGCCGTCGGCGCGCTCGGACGCGTGCTTGAACTCACACGGCGAGCGCGCTAGCATGCTGGCATGAAACCGCTCTCCGCAATGGCCCTCTTATGCGCGGTGTGGGCGCTCTGTGTGGCGCAGCCGCCTTCGGCGACGGGGGCGGACTGGCCCATCTTCCGCGGCGACGCGGCGCTCAGCGGCCGCGCCGCCGGCGCCCTGCCCGACGCGCTCGCGCTCCTCTGGCGCTTCAAGACGGGCGACGCCGTGAAGTCCTCCGCCGCCATCGCGGCGGGGCGCGTCTTCGTCGGCTCCAACGACGCCAAGTTCTACGCCCTCGACCTGGCCAGCGGCAAGCCGCTCTGGGAGTTCAAGGCCGAGGACTCGGTCCAGGCCGCGCCCTGCGTGGCCGGCGACAGCGTGTTCGTGGGCTGCGATGCGGGATTTCTCTATTGCCTCGACGCGGCCTCGGGCAAGCTCCGCTGGAAGTACGAGACCGGCGGCCAGATCATGGGCGGGGCGAACACGGTGCCGGCGCCCGAAGGCAAGGGCACCTGGGTGCTCGTGGGCAGCTACGACAACAAGCTCCATTGCGTGGATGCCACCACGGGCAAGGCCGTGTGGACGTATGCGACGCAGAACTACGTCAACGGCGCACCGGCGGTCTCGGACGGACGAATCACCTTCGGCGGCTGCGATGCCTTCATCCACGTGGTGGCGGTGGCGGACGGCCGGAAGCTGGCGGCCATCGAGACTGGCTCGTACATCGCCGCCTCGGCGGCCATGGCCGGCAGCCGCGTATTCGTGGGCAACTACGGCGGCGCCCTGTTCTGCGCCGATACGGCGGACCCCAGGATCGTGTGGAAGCACGAGAGCCAGGGCGGCGAGCCGTTCTTCGCCTCGCCCGCCATTGGCGACGACCGGATCGTGGTCGGCTCGCGCGACCGGCGCCTCCACTGCTTCGCCCGCGACTCGGGCAAGCCGCTCTGGGCCTTCCGCACGCGGGGCGAGGTGGACAGCTCGCCCGTCATCTGCGGCGACAAGGTGGTCTTCGGCTCGGCCGACGGGCGCCTCTACCTCGTGCGCCTCGCCGACGGCAAGCAGGTGTGGAGCTTCGAGATCGGCGAGCCGGTCATCGCCTCGCCGGCCGTAGCCGACGGCAAAGTGATTGTCGGCTCCGAGGATGGCACGGTTTACGCCTTTGGGGCGAGACGATGAGGATTGTCTACCTGATGCCGGGGGCTGGCGGCAGCTTCTACTGCGAGAACTGCCTGCGCGACGCCGCGCTCATCCGCGCCGTGGCCAGGCTCGGCCACGACCCGCTCATGGTCCCCCTCTACCTGCCCCTGAAGATTGACGAGCCGACCAGCGTGCCGGCCGCGCCGGTCTTCTTCGGCGGCATCAACGTCTACCTCGAGCAGAAGTCGGCCCTCTTTCGCCGCCTGCCGCGCGGGCTCACGCGCTGGCTCGACGCGCCCTGGCTGCTCCGTTGGGCGGCGAAGCGCGCGGGCATGACCCGCGCCCGCGACCTCGCCGACACCACGCTCTCCATGCTCCGCGGCGAACACGGGCATCAGGCCAGGGAACTCGAGCGCCTGATCGAATGGCTCGCTGCCGAGCAGAAGCCCGATGTTGTCTCCCTCTCCAACTGCCTGCTCATCGGCGCGGCCCGCGCCCTGCGCGAGCGGCTCGGCGTGCCGGTCGTGTGCGTGCTTCAGGACGAGGATATCTTCCTCGACGGGTTGCCCGAGCCGCAACGCGCGCAGGCCTACGACGCGATTGTCGAGCGGGCGGCTCATGTGGACGCCTTCATCGCGGTGAGCCATTACTACGCGGGCCTGATGCGCGAGCGTCTGCGCCTGCCGCCCGAGAAGGTGCACGTCGTCCACAACGGCATTCCCGTGGAAGGCTACTCGCCCGCCCCAGACGCGCGCGGGGGCTTCGGGCCTCCATCGAACAGGTCCGACGAGGCAGACGAGTCCGACAGGTCCGACCGGTCCGCTGCCGTCACAGGCGCCCCGCCCGTGCTCGGCTTCCTCGAGCGCCTCTGCCCCGAAAAGGGCGTGGACTTCCTGGCCGAGGCGTTTCTGGCTCTTCGCCCGAAGTTCCGCGGCCTGAGGCTCCGGCTTGCGGGTGGATGGACGACGGCCGACGAGCCGTTCCTCCGCGGCGTGCGCCATCGTGTGGCGGAAGCCGGCGCGGCCGATGCCGTGGAGTTTCTGCCCAACCTCCAGCGGGCCGAGCGCCAGGCGTTCCTGCGCACCCTGTCGGTGCTGTCGGTGCCCTCGCGGCATCCCGAGGCGTTTGGCATGTATGTTATCGAGGCGCTGGCCGCGGGCGTGCCCGTGGCGCTGCCGCGCCGGGGCGCGTTCCCCGAGCTGGTCGAAGCCACGGGCGGGGGCGTGCTCTACGACGGCGACGGCCCCGAGCCGCTCGCCGCCGCGCTGGGCGCCCTCCTCGCCGACCCCGCCTGCGCCCGCGCACTCGGCGCACGCGGCCGCGAAGCCGTCCGACGCGACTTTGCCGTGGAGGTGACAGCGCGGAAGACGATGGAGGTCTACAGCGCCCTTGTGAAGAGGTGATCCGCCCCTCTTGTCCCTTGAGTCCCTTCTGTCTCCTTCCTACACAAGAGACTCAAGGGATGGGAGAGACAGAAGGGACGCAGACCGCAGGAGCCCGAATGTCTGCTGCCGCCCCCTTGCTCGAACTGGTGGACGTGTCGAAGCGCTACGAGGGCCCCGAGGGCGCGGCCCCGCCTGTGCTGCGCAGCGTGAGGCTGCGGGTCGAGGACGGCGAGTCGCTCGCCATCGTGGGGCCGTCGGGCTGCGGCAAGAGCACGCTGCTCAACCTCATCGGCGCGCTCGACCGCCCGTCGGGCGGCTCCGTGCACTTCAAGGGGCAGGACCTCTCGGCTCTGGACGACCAGGCCCTCGCCCTGCTGCGCAACCGCGAGATCGGCTTCATCTTCCAGCTTCATCACCTGCTGCCGCAGTGCACCGTGCTCGAGAACGTGCTGGTGCCCACCCTGGTGGCTGGCGGCAGAGGCGATGCCCCTGAGGCGCGGGCGCGAAGCCTGCTCGCGCGGGTGGGCCTCGGCGAGCGGCTGGGCTACTTCCCTGGGCAGCTCTCAGGCGGCGAGCGGCAGCGTGTGGCGGTGGTGCGCGCCCTCATCAATCGCCCGAGCCTGCTCCTGGCCGACGAGCCAACGGGGTCCCTCGATCGCGCCGCGGCCGACAATCTGGCCGACCTGCTGGTCGAGTTGAACCGCGAGGAGGGGGTCGCCCTCATCCTGGTCACCCACGCCCTGGACCTGGCGGCGAAGATGGGGCGGGTGCTCGCGTTGCGCGAAGGCGAGTTGAGGGCCGCTCCTCCGTAGGTCCTATCGGTCCCGTCCGTCCCATCGGCCCTGTCGGCAGTCGCAATGTCCATCTTTCTGCTCATCCTCCGCTCCCTCGGCCACTACTGGCGCACCCACGCGGGCGTCGTGCTCGGCGCGCTGGTGAGCACGGCGGTGCTCGTCGGCGCTCTGGCCGTGGGCGACTCGGTGCGCTACACCCTGCGCGCGACCGCGCTCGCGCGGCTGGGCGGCATCGAGGCAGCTCTGGACGCGGGGAGCCGCTTCTTCGAGGAGCGCCTGGCCACCGACGTGGAGAAGCGGCTGCGGACCTCGCCCCAGGAACGCGCGATGGTGGCTCCCGTGCTGCGCCTGCGCGGCGTGGCCGCCAACTCCGACGGCACGGCGCGGGCAAACAACGTCCAGGTCCTCGGTGCCGACAGCCGCTTCTGGGCGCTTGCCGGTTCCGAAGGAGAGCCGGGGATCATCGACGCGCCCGTCGAGGCGGGCTCGGTGAAGGGCGGCCCTGCGGACGGCCTTTTCCTGAACGAGCGGCTCGCCGCGCAGCTCGGCGTGCGCGAGGGCGACGACGTGCTGCTGCGAATGGACAACCCGAGCATGCTCTCACGCGACGCGCCGCTGGTGCCCACCGAGGATGCCACCGTGGCGATGCGGCTCGCCGTCGCGGGCATCGTGAGCGACGCCCAGGGCGGCCGCTTCGGCCTCCAGGCCAACCAGGTGGCGCCCCACAATGCCTTCGTGCCGCTGCGCCTCCTCCAGAAGCGGGTGGGGCAGGCCGGGCGCGCCAACCTGCTCCTCGTCGGCGGCGCGGCCGGCCCGACGCCGCCCGCCGCAGCCGACGCTGCGCTCAAGGCCAGTTGCACGCTCGCCGACCTCGGGCTAGAACTGCGCGAGCTGCCCGCGCAGGGCGTGGCCGAGCTTCGCACCGACCGCATTTTCCTGGACCCTGCCACCGGCGCCGCGGCGGCCAAGGCGTTTCCCAACGCCCTCGGCGTGCTGACGTACTTCGTCAACGAGCTGCGCATCGAGGGCCGTTGGGTGCCGTACTCGATGGTGGCTGCCCTCGGGCCCCTGAGTGAGGCCGGCGCGCCCCCGCCATTCCTGCCGCCCGATCTCTCGGAGAAGGAAGTGGTCCTCAGCGACTGGCTCGCCCGCGACACCCAGGCGAAGCTGGGCGACGAACTTCTGGTGACCTATTACGCCGTCGGGCCGAACCGCAAGCTCGTCGAGCAGACGGCCCGGTTCCGCATCCGCGCCGTCGCGCCGATGGAGGGGCTGGCCGGCGACCGCGACCTGATGCCGAATTACCCCGGCCTCGCCGACATTGACAACTGTCGTGACTGGCGACCCGGCATCCCCATTGACCTCAAGAGGATTCGCAAGGCCGACGAGGACTACTGGGCGAAGCACCGCGGCACGCCCAAGGCATTCATCTCCCTGGCCGCCGGGCGCAAGATCTGGGGCAACCGGTTCGGCGACCTCACGGCGATTCGCATCCCGGCGCCGCCCCCGCGCGCCCAGCTCGAGCGCACGCTGCTCGCGAGCCTGGACCCCGCCGACTTCGGCCTGGCGTTCCGTCCCGTGCGCGAAGAAGCGTTGCGGGCGAGCACGCAGGCGCTGGATTTCGGCCAGCTCTTCCTGGGCCTGAGCTTCTTCCTCATTGCCGCGGCGGTGCTGCTGATGGGGCTGCTCTTCGTCTTCGGCATCGAGCAGCGGGCCGAGCAGGTGGGTCTGCTCCTTGCGCTCGGTTTCACGCCGCGGCAGGTGCGGCGGCTCATGCTGGCCGAGGGCGCGATCCTGGCCGTCGTTGGCGGCGTCGCCGGCACGTTCGGGGGCACGCTCTACACGCGGGGCGTGGTGGGCGCGCTGGCCGGCGTATGGCGCGGGGCCGTCGCCGGCTCGGCGATTCGGTACCACGCGGCGACGGTCACGCTGCTTCTGGGCGGTTGCTCGGGCATTGTTGTGGCCATCGCGGCCATGTGGCTCGCACTGCGGCGGCAGGCGCGGCGCGCCCCGCGCGAACTGCTCGCCGGCGCGGGCGTCACGCTCGCCGCCCCGAAGCTGAAGCGGCGACGGCTGGCGCCCTGGCTCGCCGCCGTGGCGATTGCGGGGGCGCTGGCCATCGTTGCCGCGATGGGCGCGCGGCGCGATCAGGCGGCGGCGATGGGCCTCTTCGGGGCTGGGGCGCTGCTGCTCGTCGGCGGCCTGGCGCTGAGCCACGCGGCCCTGGCCGTGAGGCGAACCGTGTCGCCTGCGAAGCGCCTCGGCACTCTCGGCTGGCGCAATGCCACCCGCCGCCGTGGCCGAAGCCTCGCCGTGGTGGGTCTGCTCGCGTGCGCGAGCTTCCTCGTGTTCGCGGTGGGCGCGAACCGCAAGGACCCGCTGGCCGACGCAGCGCGGCGCTCGTCGGGCACCGGCGGCTTCGCCTTCTACGGTGAAACGGCGTTGCCTGTTTTCGAGGACCTCAATACCCTGGAAGGCCGTAAGGCCTACGGCCTCGACGATGCGGTGATGAAGGGCGTGAGCGTGGTGCCGCTGCGCGTGCGCGAGGGCGACGACGCGAGCTGCCTGAACCTCAATCGCGCCCAGGCGCCGAGGCTGCTCGGCGTGCGGTCCGAGGACCTTCAGTCGCGCGGCGCGTTCACCCTCCTCAAGTGGCTGCCCACGCGGTCGGACGAGGACGGCTGGGAGCTGCTCCACGTGCGGCTTCAGGACGGCGTGGTGGCGGCCATCGGCGACGAGGCGACCGTGACCTGGGGGCTGGGCAAAGGGGTGGGCGACATGGTCGAGTACACCGACGGGCGCGGCCGTCCGTTCCGCGTGCTCATCGCGGGGATCATCGCCAACTCGATTCTCCAGGGCAACCTGTTGATTGCCGAGGATGAGTTCATCCGCCTCTTCCCCGCCGATGAGGGGTATCGGGCGTTCCTGGTGGACTGCCCGATGCCCGAGCGCCCCGGACAGGAGATTCGGAAGATTGCAGCTCTGCGCGCCGCCGAGCCGCACGCAAGGGTCATCAGCGGTCTTGGGCACATGGACGCTGTCAACGCCGAACTCTCTCGGTGTCTCGAAGACGTGGGCCTGGAACTCATGCCGGCCTATCGGCGTCTGGCGGAGTTCGGTGCGGTTGAGAACACGTATCTCTCCATTTTCCAAGCACTTGGTGGGCTGGCGATGCTGCTGGGGAGCGTGGGGCTGGGCGTGGTGGTGCTGCGGAACGTGATGGAGCGGCGAAACGAGTTGGCACTTCTGCGCGCAGTGGGCTTCCGCAAGCGGGCGCTTGTGTGGCTCGTGCTGGCCGAGCACTGGGGCCTGCTGGCTCTGGGCCTCGTGGCGGGCACAGTGTCGGCGGTGATCGCCGTGCTGCCCGCGCTGCGGTCGCCGGGGGCGGATGTGCCGTATCTATCGCTGGGAGCTACCCTTGTGGTCGTGGCCGCAAGCGGCCTGCTGTGGACGTGGCTGGCCGCCGCGGCCGCGCTCCGCGGCCCGCTGCTGAATGCCTTGAGGAACGAGTGAGAGTGGCGGCTTCTCTGCTGTCCACTGTGTCCATCATGTCCATTGGCTATCCGGTACTGAGCCGATGGACAGGATGGACGTGATGGACGAGGCGGGCGGAGCGGCCCCGGGCGCCGACCTCAGGGAGGGGGAGTTGCCACCCTTGACGTGCGATTTGGGCTTGGGGATTCGGGGCGAATCTGGTAATTTGGAAGTATGAGGCTGCTTCCGCGACTCATCCCCGTGCTCTCTGGCGTGGCGGGGGCGCTCGCGCTGGTCCTGTGGCTGCGCGCCACGCCGGCCGGCGACTTCGCGCCCCGTGTGCCCGGCACCGACCGGCCGGCGGGCGTGGTCGAGGCCGTGGCGCGCAAGGTGGAGGGCACGCTCACGAAGGGCGACGGCGAGCCGGCCAAGCTGCCCGGCGCCTGGGCGCGCTTCCGCGGCCCGCGACTCGACAACATCAGTCGCGAAGACACGTCGCTCGCCCGCTCGTGGCCGAAGGACGGGCCGCCCGTGCTCTGGCGGCTCAATGTCGGCGAGGGCTATGCGGGGGCGGCCATCCGCAACGGCCGCGTGTACCTGCTCGACTACGACCAGGAGAAGCACGCCGACGCCCTCCGCTGCCTGTCGCTGGCCGACGGCCGCGAGATCTGGCGCTTCGCCTATCCCGTGAAGGTCAAGCGCAACCACGGCATGTCGCGCACTGTGCCCACGGTGACGCACAAACACGTGGTCGCTCTCGGCCCGAAGTGCCACGTCACCTGCCTCGACGCCGAGACGGGCGAGCCGAAGTGGCCGATCCTCGACCTCGTGAAGGACTACGGCGCCACGGTGCCGCAGTGGTACGCCGGCCAGTGCCCGCTGGTGGATGGCGACAAGCTGATTCTCGGCGTGGGCGGCCCCGAAGCGTTGCTCATGGCCGTGGAGATCGAAACGGGCAAGGTGCTCTGGAGGACTCCCAACCCCGACCACTGGAAGATGACCCACTCGTCGGTGGTGCCGATGGACTTCGCGGACCGCCGCACCTACGTCTACTGTGCGAGCGGCGGCGTGGCAGGGGTGGACGCCGAGGATGGCAAGCTGCTGTGGAAGACGCCCGACTGGCGGATCAGCATCGCCATGGTGCCGTCGCCCGTGGTGTTCGAGGACGGGCGCATCTTCCTCACGGGCGGCTACAACGCCGGCAGCGCCATGTTCCAGCTCAAGGAGAAGAACGACGAGTTCCGCGTGGAGACGCGGTATCGGCTGAAGCCCAAGGTCTTCGATTCTCCGCAGCACACGCCGATCCTGTACGACGGCAACCTCTACGCCGTACGCAGCGACGGGCAGCTCGCTTGCGCCGACCTGGGCGGCAAGGTGCTCTGGGAGAGCGGGTCGGCGAACCTCTTCGGGCTCGGCCCCTACCTGGTCGCCGACGGGCTGATCTTCGTGATGAACGACAAGGGCGTGCTCACGATGGCCGAGGCCACGCCCGTGGGCTACAAGCCGCTGGGCAAGGCCACCATCTTCGACCACGGCCACGACGCCTGGGGGCCGATGGCCATTGCGGGCGGGCGGCTCATTGTGCGCGACTTCACGCGCATCGCGTGTCTGGATGTGAAGAAGCCATGAAGCATTGGCGATTTGCGGCTTACGATCTGCGATGGGCAGCCATCCCCGCGGCATGCCTTCTGGCACTGTTCGGCTGTGGGAAGGAGGAGGGCAGCGGGCTGGGGAAGGACTTCACCTACGACCTCACTGAGCTGCGCAAGGTGGACCCGAAACTGATCCACTACGACGAGGCGGCGGCCATTGACGTGCCGCTCAAGGAGCTGCGCGGGCTGGCCGTGGATGCCAAGGACAGAGTCCTCGTGGCGGGTGACGACACGGTGCTCGTGTTCCGCGCCGACGGGAAGCGCGAGGGCGAGACCAAGACGGGCGGCGCGCCGCGCTGCCTGGCCGTCGCCGAGAATGGGACGCTCTATGTCGGGATGAAGGACCACGTGGAGGTCTTCGACGCCCGGGGCGAACGCCAGGCCGTGTGGGAGAGCCTGGGCGCGAAGGCGCTCGTCACGTCCATTGCCGTGGGCGAGGAGGCGGTGTTCGTGGCCGACGCGGGGAATCGCGTGATCCTGCGCTTCGACCTGTCGGGCAAGAAGCTCGGCCTGATCGGCAAGAAGGATGAGGAGCGGAACATCCCCGGCCTGGTGGTCTACAGCCCGTTTCTGGACGTCGCGATCGGGCGCGACGGCCTGCTGTGGGCGGTGAACCCGGGGCGGCACCGCCTCGAGGCCTATACGGCGGACGGGCATCTGGAGGCGTCGTGGGGCAAGGCGTCGGTCGCCCTCGAAGGCTTCAGCGGCTGCTGCAACCCCACCGACATTGCGGTGCTGCCCGACGGGCGGTTCGTGACCGCCGAGAAGGGCATGCCGCGGGTGAAAGTCTACAGCCACGACGGCGCCTTCGAGTGCGTGGTCGCCGCGCCCGACTGCTTCGAGAAGCATGCAACCGGCCTCGACCTGGCCGCGGACAGCCAGGGGCGGATCCTGGTGCTTGACCCCGCCGCGAGGCGGGTGCGGGTGTTTGTGAGGAAGAAGGGGATCAATGGATGACTGGATGGTTGGATGGATGGATGGCAGACGCGTTGCCTTCTTACATCCTTCCATTCCTCCACCCATCCATTCATCCTCTCCGAGAGAGGTGCTGACTATGCCAGAAGACAAGCAGGCCATCCCCCGCCGCGAGTTCTTCCGCAAGGGCATGCGGGGCGTGGCCCTCGCGGCCCTCGCGGGCACGGGCGGCTACCTGGCCGCGCGCCGCACCAGCAGGACGCGCGACGTGTGGCAGCTCGACCCCAGCAAGTGCACGCAGTGCGGCAAGTGCGCGACCAACTGCGTGCTCAAGCCCTCGGCCGTGAAGTGCGTGCATGCCTACGCCATGTGCGGCTACTGCGAGCTGTGCACGGGCTACTTCGAGCCCGACCCCAACGAGCTGACCACGGCCGCCGAGAACCAGCTCTGCCCCGTGGCCGCGATCAAGCGGACGTTTGTGGAGGACCCGTACTTCGAGTACGAGATAGACGAGCCGCTGTGCATCGGCTGCGGCAAGTGCGTGGAGGGGTGCCGCTCGTTCGGCAACGCCTCGCTCTTCCTCCAGGTGCGGCACGACCGCTGCCTGAACTGCAACGAGTGCAGCATCGCCGTGGCCTGCCCGGCCGACGCCTTCTCGCGGGTGCCCGCCGAACCGGGGTACCTCTATCGTCCAGGCTACTCGCCCGCAACCACGAAGAAGGGGTAGGACGACCACGTGAGGGCGCGTAGCTTCATCCTGACGGCTCTGCTGCTGGCCGCGTGCGGCGTAGCGGTGGGCGCGCAACGCTTTCCGCCGCCCGAGTTCACCGAGAGCCAGCACCAACTGCCCCACGAGCAGTACCCGGCGCCGGCCGCGCCGGCGGTGCAGGGGGTGGATGTGGCGGTGCTCTTCGTGGCCCTGTGCCTGGCCACGTGGGCGGCGCTGAAGCTGCGCTCGCGCAACGCCGTCTTCGCGCTCATGGTCGCCTGCCTCGTCTACTTCGGCTTCTGGCGCCAGGGCTGCGTGTGCCCGATCGGGGCGATCCAGAACGTCACGCTGGCCCTCTTCGATTCAGGCTACGCCGTGCCGCTCGTGGTGCTGGCCTACTTCCTGCTGCCGCTCGTGTTCACGGTGTTCTTCGGGCGGAGCTTCTGCGCCGCCGTGTGCCCGCTGGGGGCCATGCAGGACGCGGTGCTCGTGCGCCCTGTGCGGGTGGCGCCGTGGCTGGAGGGCGGCTTGCGGGTGCTGGCCTATGCCTACCTGGGCGGAGCCGTGCTCTTTGCGGCCACAGGCGCGGCGTTCCTCGTCTGCCGCTACGACCCCTTTGTGGGCTTCTTCCGGCTCAGCGGCTCGCTGGGCATGCTGCTCTTCGGCGGCGGGGTGCTGGCCGTGGGGATGTTCATCGGACGGCCCTACTGCCGGTTCCTGTGCCCTTACGGCGTGGTGCTGGGCTGGCTGTCGCGCGCCTCGGGCCGGCGGGTGACGATCACGCCCGACCAGTGCGTGCGCTGCCGGCTGTGCGAGGATGCCTGCCCGTTCGGGGCGATTCACAAGCCGGTCGAGCCGCCCACGCCGGCCGAGCGCGCGGCCGGGCGGCGGCGGCTGGCCCTGCTGCTCGCGCTGCTGCCCGTGCTGGCGGCCGCCGGCTTTGTGGCGGGCGGGGCGCTGGGCACGCCGTTCGCCAAAATGCACGTGGTCGTGACCACGGCCGAACGCGTGCGGGCCGAGGAACTGGGCGAGGCGACGGGCACGACCGACGCCAGCGACGCCTTCTACGAGAGCGGGCGCACGACCGAGGAACTCTACACCGAGGCCCGCCGGCTGCGGCGCAGCTTCGCCGTGGCGGGGCGGCTCTTCGGCGGCTACCTGGGCCTCGTGGTCGGCGGCATGCTGCTCCACCTCTCGATTCGCCGCCGCCGCGACGACTACGAGGCCGACCGCGGCGCCTGTGTGGCCTGCGGGCGGTGCTATGACTATTGCCCCGTGGAGTTGCGTCGCCGGAAGGACGCGGAGATCAGGCAGAAGGCCCAGGGAGGATGATTGGATGAATGGATGGTTGGATGGATGGAGGAGCGAGCGTCGCCTTCTCATTCATCCACTCATCCACCCATCCATTCATCCCCCGCCAGGTAAGGTGACGTGATGGGTCAGGCAACCACCCGCGCCAGCGCCCAGCCGCCCGAAGCGAAGCGCGCCTGGCTCCAGGCCGCCATCGCCACGGCGATTGTCGCAGGCGTCTTCTCCGCCGTGGTGAGCGGGTTCATGGTGGTGGACGCGCTGCGCAGCCAGGCCGAGGACATCCGCACGGCCGACCGGCTCGCCGAGCTGAAGGCCGCGCTGCGCGGCGACCCGATGAACGAGGGCCTCAAGGAGCGCATCCGCGCGCTCGACGTCGAGCTGCGGCGCAACTTCTTCCTGTACTCTCATGCGACGAACACCGGCCGATGGCTGCTGCTCGCGGGCCTCGTCGTCGGCGTCGTTGCGCTCAAGGCGGCCAGTGTCCTCCGACGAAAGCTGCCGAAGCCTCATGGCGCCGGAGCCATGCCCGGCTGGGCGGACCGCCTGGCGCAGGCGTCGCGCTGGTCGGTCGCCGCCACCGGTGTTCTGCTGGTCCTCGGAGCCGCGGGCCTCGCGCTCACGGCCTCGAGCATCCTCGGGCGCCGCGAGGGGGCAGGGGAGGCGGCAGCCACCTACCCCTCCGACGACGAGGTGGCGGGGAACTGGCCCCGCTTCCGCGGCCCATGGGGCCTCGGCGTGGCCGCCTACGCCAATGCGCCCACGGCCTGGGACGGCGCGACCGGCCAGGGCATTCTCTGGAAGGCCGCGGTCCCGCTCAACGCGCCCAGCTCGCCCGTGGTGTGGGGCGACCGCGTGTTCCTCACCGGCTCGAGCAAGGAGAGGCTCGATCTCTACTGCTTCGATGTGGCGACGGGCCAGCTCCTCTGGACTCACGCGGCCACGGGCATCCCGGGCAGCCCCGCCCAGCGGCCGAAGACGATGGAGGGCGTCGAGTGGGCGCCCTCGACCCCCGCGACCGACGGCGCCCGCGTCTACGCCCTCTTCGCCACGGGCGACGTGGTGGCCGTGGACTTTGCGGGCCAGCGCGCCTGGGCGCGCAACCTGGGCACGCCCGAGAACAGCTACGGCCACGCCTCGTCGCTCGCCCTCTGGCGCAACCGCCTGCTCGTGCTCTACGACCAAGCCACCGCCGACGACAAGAAGTCGAAGCTCATGGCCCTCGACACAGCGACCGGCCGCACCGTGTGGGAGACCAAGCGCGACACGCCCCAGACGTGGACGACCCCCATCATCGCCAAGAGCGGCCAGGGCGACCAGATCATCGTCTGCGGCGACCCGTTCCTGTGCGGCTACGAGGCCGCCTCGGGCAAGGAGCTGTGGCGGGCCGAGTGCCTCGGCGGCGAGATCGCCCCGTCGCCCGTCTACGCCAACGGCGTAGCCTACGCCGCCAACGCAGGCTCCTACGCCAGCGCCGTGCGCACCGACGGCTCGGGCAACGTCACCGAGACCCACATCCTGTGGAAGGCCGAGGACGGCTTGCCCGACATCGCCAGCCCGCTCACCAACGGCGAGCTGTTCTGGACCCTCTCCACCGGCGGCACGCTCACCTGCTACGATGCCAAGACCGGCAAGCGCGTGTGGGAGAAGGACCTGGAGGAGAACTGCTCCTCCTCGCCCAGCCTGGCGGGCGACAAGGTGTTCGTGACCACGGAGAAGGGCGTCACCATCCTCGTCGCCGCCGCCCGGGAGTTCAAGGAACTCGGCCGCTGCAAGCTCGGCGAGGGCTGCCGCACGACCCCGGCGTTTCTCGATGGCCGGATCATCCTTCGAGGCGAGAAGCATCTGTTCTGTATCGGCAAGAAGTGAAGCGGACGGAGGATGGACGGATGAATGGATGGTTGGATGAGTGCCAGAGCCGGTCTTTCATTCATCCATTCATCCGCCCGTCCATTCCTCCTCGTGCAGGAATACGATGAGCGCACTGGACCTCACATTCGTTGACCAGGTGGTCGCCGGGATCGGCCGTGGCCCGGAGAAGGTGATCCCCATCCTCCAGGCCATCCAGGCGCACTACCGCTATCTGCCCGAAGAGGCGCTGCGGCGGGTGTGCGAGACCACCGAGATCACCCCCGCCGCCCTCATGGGCGTCTCCACTTTCTACAGCCAGTTCCGCCACCGCCCCATGGGCCAGCACCTCGTGCGCGTGTGCGTGGGCACCGCTTGCCACGTGAAGGGCGCGGGACTCGTCCACGACGCCTTCGTGCGCCACCTGCGCGTGCCCGAGGGCGACGACACGGACCCCGACCGCCTCTTCACGCTTCAGAAGGTGGCCTGCCTGGGGTGCTGCACGCTGGCGCCGGTGGTGCAGATTGACGAGGTGACCTATGGCCATCTGACGCCCGACCGCGTGCCGGCTGTGCTGCGCGACTTCCTGGAGCTGGACCGCACAGGCGAACAGAAGCACTGGGCCGACCGCCCGGCCGAGCACGAGGGCGACGGGGCGGAGATTCGCATCGGCCTCGGCTCGTGCTGCATTGCGCGCGGCAGCGGCAAGGTCGAGCACGCGCTTCAGGCCGCCCTGGCCCATAGCGGCGTGCGCGCCCGCATCAAGCGCGTGGGATGCGTGGGCATGTGCCATCAGACGCCGCTCGTCGAGATCGTGCGGCCCGGGAAGCCCACGGCCCTCTACGCGCAGGTGAAGGCCGAGGACGTGGAGGCCATCGTGCTGCGCCACTTCCGCCCGCGCAGCCTCGGCCGGCGCCTCAAGGTCGCTGCCGCCAACCTGCTCGACCGGCTCTACACCGATGCCGCCTGGACCCCCGTGACCCGCTACGCGCTCGACGTGCGCGACCCCCACGTGGCCGCCTTCCTCGGCCCGCAGAAGCACCTGGCCGTCGAACACTGCGGCGAGATTGACCCGACCGATCTCGACGAGTATCTGGCACATGATGGCTTTGTGGCCTTGCGCCGCTGTCTTGGGGTCGCCCAGGAAGTGGGCGAGTGCGGAGTGCGGAGCGTGGAGTGCGGAGGGAACTCCGGAATCCGGAATTCTGAATCGCAAACTCCGGACGCGATCATCGAGGAGATTCGGCGCAGCGGGCTCCGCGGCCGCGGCGGCGCCGGCTTCCTCACCGGCGTCAAGTGGGACCTCGTTCGCAAGGCGAAGGGCGAGAAGAAGCACATCGTCTGCAACGGCGACGAGGGCGACCCCGGAGCGTTCATGGACCGCATGCTCCTCGAGTCGTACCCATATCGCGTGCTCGAAGGCATGATCATCGCAGCCTTTGCCGTGGGGGCCGACGAGGGCTACCTCTACATCCGCGAGGAGTACCCGCTGGCGGTCCGCCGCGTGCGCGAGGCGCTCCGCGTGCTGGCCGAGCGCGGCCTCCTGGGCGAGAACATCCTGGGCAGCGGCTTCTCGCTGCGGCTCCAGATCATGGAGGGCGCCGGCGCCTTCGTGTGCGGCGAGGAGACGGCGCTGCTCGCCTCCATCGAGGGCAAGCGCGGCATGCCGCGACTCCGCCCGCCTTATCCTGCCGAAAAGGGGCTCTGGGGCAAGCCCACCCTGATCAATAACGTCGAGACCTACTCGCTCGTGCCCTGGATTCTGCGGCACGGCGCCGAGGCGTTTGCCGCCATCGGCACGGCCACCAGCAAAGGCACCAAGGTGTTCGCCCTCGCCGGCAAGGTGGCCCGCGGCGGCCTCGTCGAAGTGCCCATGGGCATCTCGATCCGCGAGGTGGTCGAGCAGGTGGGCGGCGGGGTGGGCCAGGCGCCGCCCTGCGCCGGCCTGCCCGCGGCCGCGCCCCGCGAGGTGCGGCGTTTCAAGGCCGTCCAGATCGGCGGCCCCTCGGGCGGCTGCCTGCCCGCCAGCCTCAGCGACGTGCCGGTGGACTTCGAGGCCCTCACCGCCGCCGGCGCCATCATGGGTTCGGGCGGACTCGTCGTGCTGGACGACCTCGATTGCATGGTGGACATCGCGCACTACTTCCTCGAGTTCACGCAGAACCAGTCGTGCGGCCGCTGCACCTTCTGCCGCATCGGCACGCGGCGGATGCTCGACATCCTGGAGCGCCTGCGCACCGGCGAGGGGCGCAAGGGCGACATCGAGGAGCTCGAGCACCTCGCCGCCATGGTGAAGAAGGGCAGCCTGTGCGGCCTGGGCAAGACCGCGCCCAACCCCGTGCTCACCACCATCCGCTATTTCCGCGACGAGTACGAGGCCCACATCGCCGGCCGCTGCCCGGCCGGCCGCTGCAAGGCCCTCATCCAGTACGTCGTCACCGACGACTGCATCGGCTGCACGCTGTGCGCCCAGCACTGCCCCGTGGATGCGATCCCGATGACGCCCTACGAGAAACACGCGATTGACGCCACGAAGTGCATCCGCTGCGGCACCTGCAAGGCCCTGTGCCCCGTGGCTGCCATCAAGGTGGAGTAGGCCGCTTGGTCCCGTCTGTCCTATCGGTCCTGTTGGGTTAAGTCATGCCGAGGCTCGTGATTGACAACCGCCCTGTCGAGGTGCCCATTGGCGCCACCCTGCTCGATGCCGCGCATGCGCTCGGCATCGAGATCCCCACGCTCTGCCATCTCGAGGGCTTCGAGCACTCGACCTCGTGCTTCGTGTGCGTCGTGAAGCTCAAGGGCAAGCCGGGCCTCGTGCCCTCGTGCGCCACCGTGGCCGCCGACGGCCTGGAGGTCGAGAGCGAGACCGACGAGGTGCGCGACGCGCGCACGATGGCCCTCGAGCTGCTCTTGAGCGACCACCTGGGCGACTGCATCGGCCCCTGCCACGCCGTGTGCCCGGCCCACATGAACATCCCGTTGATGATCCGCCAGATCGCCGCGGGGCGCCTCCGCGACGCCGTCGTCACGGTCAAGGAGCACATCCCGCTGCCCTCGGTGCTCGGCCGCATCTGCCCCGCCCCGTGCGAGAAGGGCTGCCGGCGCGGCCAGCACGACGCGCCGCTCTCCATCTGCCTGCTCAAGCGCATCGTCGGCGATGCCGATCTCGCCGCGCCCGAGCCGTGGCTGCCCGAGCGCAGGCCCAGCACGGGCAGGCGCGTGGCCGTCATCGGCGCCGGCCCCGCCGGACTCTCCGCCGCCTGGTACCTGCTTCGGGACGGCCACGGCGTGACGCTCTTCGATGATCACGCGAAGCCGGGCGGCATGCTCCAGTATGCCGTGCCCGAGGACAAGCTGCCGCGAGCCGCCCTCGACGCGGAGATTGCCCTCGTCGCGCGCCTCGGCGCCGAGTTGCGGCTCGGCCAGCGGGTCGAGAGCATCGCCGAACTTCAGGGCGACTTCGATGCGATTCTGGTCGCGGCGGGCGAACTGCGCCCTGGCGACGCCGCGCGCCTGGGCCTGCCCGCCTCGAAGACGGGCGTCGAGGCCGACCGCGAGACGCTGGCCACGCCCGTCGCGGGCGTCTTCGCCGCGGGCGGCGCCATTCGGCCGCAGAAGATGGCCGTCCGCTCCGTCGCCGACGGCCGCGCTGCCGCGTCCTCGATCAGCGCCTTCCTCTCTGGCTCCTCTCACGCATCACGCATCACGCATCACGCCTTCTCCACCCACATCGGCAAGCTCAAGGAGGGCGAGATGGCCGCCTTCCTCGCCGAGGCTTCCGACGTTCCGCGTGTCGAGCCCTCGGGCGGCTTGGCGGCCGGCCTCACCGAGGCCGAGGCGCGCGCCGAGGCCCTGCGCTGCCTGCACTGCGACTGCCGCAAGCCCGGCGCCTGCCGCCTGCGCCGCTGGAGCGCTGCGCTCGAGGCCAGCCCGAGCCGCTTCAAAGGCGAACGCCGCACCTTCGTCCAGCACCGCCAGCACAGCCAGATTCTCTATGAGCCGGGCAAGTGCATCCGCTGCGGGCTCTGCATCCAGGTCTGTGCGAGGGAAAAGGAGGAGCTGGGCCTCACCTTCATCGGCCGCGGCTTCGATGTGGTGGTCGGCGTGCCGTTCGACCGGCCGATTGCCGAGGGCTTGCGCAAGACCGCGGCCGCGTGCGTCGCGGCCTGTCCCACCGGCGCCCTCGCCCTGCGGGATGGCGAAGACCCCTCGCCGTCACGATGAAGCAGGAATGCCCGGCCTTCAGCCCCCCAGCGTGATGTCCTGCTCCTGGTACCACTTCAGGGCCTGGTAGAAGTGCTCGGGCTTGAAGTCGGGCCACAGGGCGTCCACCACGTAGAAGTCGGAGTAGACCGACTGCGCGGGCAGGAAGCCGCTCAGCCGCCGCCGGCCCCCCCAGCGGATGATGAGGTCCACCCGCGACACGATGGCCGACCGCAGGTGCTTGATGACGTTCTTCTGCGCGGGACTTGTGCCCCGCAGGTGGTTCAGGTCCCACTCCCAGCCGTAGTTGACCAGGATGTTGACCTTGGTGCCGCCCTTGCCGAAGGTGCGCCGCGTGGTGTAGGGGAGGAGCTCCTTGGGGAACATGCGGGACTCGGCATTGCCCACGACCGCCAGGGCCACGTCCTCGTGCGTCATCGCCTCCACGGCCTGGATGCAGGCGTCGGTGTAGGCGCGGCGCTGCACGGTGGGGCGCTTCGTGTTGTCCATCGTGAAGCCGTAGTAGGTGATCTCCTTGACCCCCGCCTGCTGGCAGAGGTGGAAGAGGGCGAGGCCGGGCTCGACGCCGGGCGCATAGCCCTTCTCCTTGGTCATGCCCCGCGACTGCGCCCAACGGCGGTTGCCGTCGGGGATGACGCCGATGTGCCTGGGTACCCTCATAGCCTGGCCTAACTGCCGCAGACGCGGCTCAACACCACCCGAGGGGAGACCCCGTGCATTCACGCCAATTGTAGCTGGCCGGCCCGTGGCCTGTCAACTGCTCGGCACTCGCTATGCGGCGATTGCGATGTCGGACGTTCCTGCGGGCGGACCGCTTGCCTGAGGCTTCAGATGTCGGACTCGCCACGGTTTGACCATCCTGACGCGGCCCCGTTGGGGAGCGCGCGACGGGAGATGTGGCGCCAGTGAGGACCGTCCCATAACCCTCTATACCCCAACGCCTTACGCCCTCCGGGCATTCCCGCTCACATGCTTGCTCATCCCCCAGATGAGCAGGTATGGCCGGAACCGCGAGAATCGCCAATCCTCGTCCTTCTATCCATGCTGTATCACTTCCCCCCTCACAGGGTTGATACAGCATGCGCAGGCTGCGCCCGCCAGCCCCTCGGCAGGGCCCTCCCCAGGAACCGCCAGGTCCGCAGGGAGAGGGCATGCCCACGCCCTGCACCGGCCAGTCGAGGCAGGATCAGCAAACCCCGAAGACCCCCTTCTTTCAAGTTCCGTCCCGAAGGTTCCAATACCTTCGGACGGCCCTCAGGTCCTGCCGCTGGCGAAAGCCCAAGGTGACATCGCAACCGCCTCCGAGTGGAACTGCCCTCCGCGGGCCTTGCCTCTGCTGCCCGACCGGGGTAACATCAAGCCAGGAGGCAGGTGTTCCGAACCTGTCCCGAGCGTCCGTTGACCCACTGACCCTCGCCGGGAACCTGGCCGATGCTCACGTCCTCATCGTTCCGCAACCACGGTCTCACCCTCGCCCTCCTCGCCGCGGCGGCAGCACGCGGCGCGCAGCCCCTGAACCCCAAGCTCCTCGCCCTCGAACCGAACCGCTGGCACAAGCTCCACGAGCAGGGGCCCGCCGACCCCGTGCGCTTCCAGCGCCAGGAGCATGGCGGCGCGGCCTTCGACTCCCGACGCGGCCTCCTCGTCCTCTTCGGCAGCAACACCCACGGCAAGGACTGGACGAACAGCCCCCTCGTCTTCGACCCCGTCGCCTGCGTGTGGAGCCGCCTGTACCCCGATGACGACCCGAAAACCTACACCGTGAACGCCGAGGGCCTCCCCGTGGCCGGCCCGAAGGGCGAACACCCCTGGGCCATGCACACCTTCGGCGCGCTCGTGTACGACCCCGAACGCGACCAGCTCGTCGTCGCCTGCTACCCCGCCCACATGGTCCCTGGCCGCTTCACCAACGCCCTCAAGGAGCAGTGGCCCAAGGTCCAGCGCCATCCCACCTGGACCTTCGACCTCGAGGGGCGCGAGTGGCGCCCCCTCGCCTGCAAGCCGGAGCACTTCTTCCCCTACTGCGCGGCCTACGACAGCGACCGCAAGGCCGTGATCGGCTACCGCCCCGACGGCGTCTTCGAGCTGGCCGGCGAGCCGCGCGAGTGGAGGCGCGTCGCCCCCAAGGGCTTCTTCGGCTGGCACACCGCGGCCGCCTACGATGCGAAGAACAAGGCACTGGTCGTCTTCGGCAGCAACGAGGACGCCAACGACATCGCCGCCTACTGGCCCGCCACGGGCGAGCACAAGAAGATGCCCACCCCCGGCGACCGCCCGCCGAAGGACCAGCACACCCCCATGTGCTTCGATGCCGCGGCGGGCCGCACAGTCGTTCTCGCAGACCGCAGGCTGGACGACCGAGGCGCGAAGCTCCAGGCCGAGACCTGGCTGTATGACCTCACCGCCGATGCCTGGGAGCAGGTTCCGACGGCCACCCTGCCCTTCGGCTGCGGCATGAACTACAACCTGGTCTACGACCCCGGCCACAAGCTCTGCCTGCTCGTCACCGGCGGCTATGGCCAGCCCACGGCGGTGTGGGCACTCAGGGTCCAGGCGGGCAAGAGTCTGTCACGCTGACGCGCCTGGCGCGACACCCCGCCGTGGCGGATCTCACTCCGCCGGCTTCGCCTTGAGCACCGCGCAGCCGAAGATGCCGCCGGCGATGTGGCCGGCATGGGCCTGGAGGCGAACCGTGACGGCCTGCTTGCCGCGGGTCAGGTCGGCGGGCAGGGGATACTCCTCCTCGAAGAACTGCCCCGGCTTGTTGTGCAGGAGGGTGACGGTGGCCAGGCGGGTGCCCTCGATCAGGATGTCGAACTTGCGGTTGCCCGCCTCGTCACCCCACCACGTGCAGGCGAGCGCCAGCGGCGCATCGGGCAGCACCTTGAGGTCGTAGCTGAACCAGCCGCCGTCGGTGGCGTGGCGCCAGTTTCGTCCGAAGGCCGTGCCGCTGGCCGTCCGCTCGCCCTGAAGGCGATGGGCCTTCTCGGATTCGGCGTCGCCGATCTTCACCTCGTCCACGATTCGGGCCTGCTGCTGTCTGCGCGCCTCCTCTTCGGCCAGGGCGCGCCGGTGCTCAGGACTGCCCTTGCGGTAGACGCGCCAGTAGACGGCGTAGCGTTCGCCGAAGAGCTTGTGGTACGGTATCAGCGTCACATCCTGCGCCTGGCCGGCCGTGCGGAAGGTCAGCGGCTGGCCCTCGGCGGGCTTGAGCAGCGTCGTCGCATCATCGCTCTCGGTGAGCAACGGCGGCGCAGGGGCAATCTTGTCGGCGGGGAAGCGATACCAGTTCTGGCCCGTGTAGGTGAGGTCCTTGATGAGTTCGCCGCCGCCGAGCTTGCCGGCGAGGACGAGCGGCCCGCACATGAAGGCCACGAGGGTCTTGTCGTCCGGCATGGGCGCGGCGTGGAGGCTCATCGGCAACGAGACCTCCAGCTTGTCGCCATCGGACCAGGTGCGTTCCACAACGAAGTAGCTGGGCGGAGCGGGTTCCAGGGATAGAGGCCGAGGCGGGCCGTTGACCCCGACGCGAACGCCCTTGGCCGCCCAATACGGTACGCGGATGCGGAGGGCGAGGGTAACGGGCTTCTCAGTTCGCACAATGAGGGTGGTGCCTTCCTGCTCGGGGAAGCGGGTCTCCTGGCACAGGCGGATGCCCTTCTCGGGCCAGTGGAGCTCCGAGGCGATGAAGAGGTTGACCCAGATGCCCGCCTCGTCGTGGAAGTAGATGCTGTCGCCGTACTTCGCGTGGTTCTCGAACCCCGTGCCCGTGCAGCACCAGAAGGCGTCGTTGGGCAGGTTGAAGGTCTTCCAGCGGCCTGGGGCGAGGGGCACGAAGTACATCATCATCCCGGTCGCGGGGTCCTGCGTGGCCAGGATGCTGTTGAGGAGGGCGCGCTCGTAGTAGTCGGCGTACTTCGCCTGCGGCTCCCACTCGAAGAGGTGGCGGGTGAGCTTGAGCATGTTGTAGGTGCAGCAGGTCTCCTGCGTGCAGTCGCCGAGCTGGTGGGCGAGTTGATGCGGGTCGCCCTGCCAGTGCTCGTTGTTCGAGGTGCCGCCGGTGCAGTAGGAGCGCGCGCCGACCACCTGGTTCCAGAAGAACTCGGCGATCTGGCGGTCGCGGGGGTTGCCCGTCAACTCGTGCTGCCGGGCCGAGCCGATCATGTTGGGGATGAAGGAATTGGCGTGCTCGCCCTTGAGGCGGTCCTCGCCGCGGGCCAGCGGCTCGGTGTAGTGCTTCTCGTCGAAGCGGCGGGCGAGGGCGAGGTGGGCGGGGTCGCCCGTGGCCGCATAGAGGTTGGCGAGGGCCTCGTTCATGCCGCCCTGCTCGGTGTGGTTGAGGATGCGTTCCATCCGGGCGTCGTCCACCTTGTCGAGGCGCGCCTTGAGCCAGGCGGCCATTCTCGTGGCAACTTCGAGGGCCTGGGCGTTGCCGCCGTGGCGGTGCATGTCGAGGAGGCCGGCCCACACCTTGTGCAGCGTGTAGTAGGGCGCCCAGACGGGCTTGCAGTCCTCCACGCGGTCAATGAACGATTCGGGGAAGGCGCTCAGGTAGCCGCTCGCGCCGAGGGCCTTCTGGCACTTGGCCAGTTCGGCCACGAGGGCGTCGGCCTTGGCCTTGAGCGCCTCGTCGCCCGTGCTGGCGTACATCAGCGCGCAGCCCGACAGGTAGTGGCCGAGCGAGTGGCCGCGGAGCTCGCAGTTTGGCGCCTCCCAGCCCCCGAGGGGCTTCGCCGACGACGGCAGGCCCGCGTTGAGCCGCCAGGTGTGCAGCAGGCGGTCCGAGTCGAGTTCGTGCAGGTACTTGCGGCAACGCTCCTGCGCGTCCCTGAAAGGTCCCTCGAGCAGACGCACCTGCTTGAGGTCGAACGGCCTGGCCCGGAGCGCCACCGCCTCGCGTCGCGCGGACCCCTCGGCGGCCAGTGCCACGGCGCCGGCCAGGGCGACCGAAAGCACAATGACATCGGCAGGGCTGATCATGGGGAGTGCTCCTGTGATGGACCTTGCCCGGTGCTCGCCCAGTATCGTACGCACGGATGTGCCGAAGGTCAACACCAGGAACCGCGTCAGGCAGGGGGACGGCCCCGCCGGACCTCCGCGCCTGTGGCCGCCGCCCTGCAAGTCCGCTTGCATGGAACTCGCCTGGCCGGTAAAGTGCAGCATCCCCTTCTCGAGGCGCGACCGTGAAACGCACGCTGGTCATCCTGGGCTGCTTCCTCGCCGTGTCGCTCGGGCTCCTCGTGATCGTGGAACTGCTGGGCCGCGCCGCCTGGGCGCTCGCCGGCGCGGGCAGGACACGCCTGGACGCCTTCGACGCCGTGCAGGTGCCCGAGCGGAACCCCACCGCGCCCAAGGCGGTGCACGCCGTGGCCGAGTGGCTGCCGGCCCAGGGCCGCGCGTTCCAGGAGGCCCCGATGCTGGCGGCGCGCGTGAAGGCAGGCGAGCTGCCGCCCGTGGCCGACCGCCTGCCGGAGAACCCGCTGGTGATCGTGCCGCCCGAGCAGCGCGGCCCCTACGGCGGCACCTGGGCACGCTTCGCCACCGACACCAACGACGTGGGCGTCTACGAGGCGCGCGTGGCCTACGAGGGCCTGGTGCGCTGGGACGCGATGGGCCGCGAGATCCTGCCCAACCTGGCGACCCGCTGGGAGATCGCGGACGGCGGCCGCGCCTACACTTTCTGGCTGCGGCGCGGCGTGCGCTGGTCCGATGGCGCGCCCTTCACCGCCGACGACTTGCTCTTCTGGTACAACGACGTGCTCCAGCACCCCGAGCTCACGCCCGTGGCCCCCGTGGACTTCCGCCGCGGCGGCGAGCTGATGAAGCTCGAGAAGCTCGACGGCCACGCGGTCCGCTTCTCCTTCAAGGAGCCGCACGGCCTCTTCCTCCAGGCGATGGCCGCGGGCCTCAGCTACCCGCTCCTCACTTATCCCGCCCATTACCTCAAACAGTTCCACGCCACCTACGTGCCCCAGGACCAGCTCGAGGCGCGGGCGAAGGAGAAGGGCTTCCACTTCTGGTACCAGCTCTTCTGGGAGCGGCGCGACTGGCGTAACCCCGAATGCCCCCGCCTCTGGGCCTGGACGATCCAGGACCCGGCCGCCATCCCCGTCGTCTTCCAGCGCAACCCCTACTACTGGAAGGTGGACCCCGACGGCCGCCAGCTCCCCTATCTCGACCGCGTGAGCTTCGCCATCTTCGACGTCGAGACGATCAATCTCAAGGCGATCAACGGCGAGGCCGGCATGCAGAGCCGCCACATGGACTTCGCCAACTACCCGCTTTTCATGGAGAACCGGGCGAAGGGGCGCTACCGCGTCCTCCACTGGATCACCGCGGGCGGCAGCGCCATCCAGCTCGCCCTGAACCTGAACCAGAAGACCGACCCCGTGCTGCGGCAGATTTTCGGCGACGCGCGCTTCCGCATCGCCCTCTCGCACGCGATCAACCGCTCCGACATCAACGAGGTCTGCTTCTTCGGCATCGGCACCCCGCGGCAGTGCGCGCCGCCCGCCGCCTCGCCCTATCGCGCGCCCGACTACGAGCGGGCGCACATCGCCTACGACCCCGCGCGGGCCAACGCCTTGCTCGACGAGATGGGCCTCGCGCGGCGCAATGCCGACGGCGTCCGCCTCCGCCCCGACGGCCAGCCGCTCGCCATCTTCATCGAGACCACCTCGATGACCGGCAACGCCAAGATGCTCGAGATGGTCGCCCACGACTGGACCCAGGTGGGCGTGAAGACCGAGCTGAAGATCACCGCCCGCCAGCTCTTCTACACGCGCAAGGCCGCCCTCCTCCACCACGTGGGCGTGTGGTGGGCGGCCGACGAGCTCGTGCCGCTGCTCGACCCCCGCTGGTTCCTCCCCTTCTCCGCCGAATCGGTGCACGCCATCGGCTATGCCCGATGGTTCACCTCGGCCGGCAAGGGCGGCGTCGAGCCCGAGGGCGACCTGCGCCGCTGCATCGAACTCTACCGCCAGATCCAGCAGACGCCCGACGAGGCCGAGCACCGCCGCCTCTTCCGCGAAATCGTCGAACTCAACCGCCGGAACCTCTGGGTCATCGGCACCATCGGCGAAGTGCCCACGCTCGTCCTCGCCAGCGACCGGATGCGAAACGTCCCCGAGGTCGCCGTCTACGGCTGGATCTTCCGCTCGCCGGGCAACACCGCCCCCGAGTGCTACGCGATGGAGGGACCCTGAGCCATGCTCGCCCTCATCCTCCGCCGCGTGCTCTGGATGATCCCCACGCTCTTCGCCATCTCCATCATCACGTTCGCCATCATCCAGCTTCCGCCGGGCGACTACCTCACGTCCTACATCGCCGCGCTCCAGGAGACGGGCGAAACGGTGGACGAGGCGCAGGTGGCCGCGCTCCGCAAGCAGTACGCCCTCGACCGGCCTCTGCACGTGCAGTACCTGCTCTGGATGGAGGGCATGCTCCTCCGCGGCGACCTGGGCATGTCGTTCGAGGAGAGCCGCCCCGTCGCCACGCTCATCGGCGAGCGGCTGCTCCTCACCGTGATCATCTCGGTCGTCACGCTGCTCTTCACCTGGGCCATCGCCATCCCCATCGGCATTTACTCGGCTGTGCGGCAGTACTCGTGGGGCGACTACGCCTTCTCGTTCCTCGGCTTCATCGGGCTGGCCACGCCGGGCTTCCTCCTGGCGCTCATCTTCATGTACATCGGCTACACCGTCTTCGGCGTGAGCGCGGGCGGGCTCTTCTCGCCCGAGTTCCAGAGCGCCCCCTGGTCGCTCGCCCGCGCGCTCGACCTGCTGAAGCATCTGTGGATTCCTGTGCTCATCGTGGGGCTGGAAGGCACGGCGGGCCTCATCCGCATCATGCGCGGCAACCTGCTCGACGAGCTGCGCAAGCAATACGTCCTTACGGCCCGCGCCAAGGGCGTCGGCCGCCTCAAGCTGCTCCTCAAGTACCCCGTGCGCGTGGCCATCAACCCCATCATCAGCACCATCGGCTGGCTGCTGCCCGCCATCGTGTCGGGCGCGACCATCACGTCGGTCGTCCTCGGCCTGCCGACGACGGGGCCTCGACTCCTCCAGGCGCTGATGAACCAGGACATGTTCCTCGCCGGCTCGATGGTGATGATGCTCAGCTTCCTCACGGTCGTGGGCACGCTGGTGTCTGACCTCTTGCTGCTCTGGCTCGATCCCCGGATCCGCTATGGGACGCGGAGAGAGTAGATGGCCTTCGAGGTCGAAGAACATCTCGCCGATGCGCCGCCCGAGCCCTCGTCGGCCGAGGCCGCCGCCAGCGACCAGGTCTGCACGGCTTCGCAGTGGCGCCTGATGTGGTGGAAGTTCCGCAAGCACAAGCTCGCGGTCGTCGCCGCGCTGCTCATTCTGAACCTCTACTTCGTGGCCGTCTTCTGCGAGTTCCTGGCGCCCTACACGCTCGAGCACCGCGACGTGGCCAACGCCTACGCCCCGCCGCAGCGCCTGCGGTTCTTCGGGGACGACGGGTTCCACCTGCGCCCGTTCGTCTACGCGCTCGAGTGCGCCCGGCACCCCGAGACGCTGCGCAAGCTCTACGCCGAGGACCGCGCCCGCCGCCATCCCATCCGCCTCTTCGTCCGCGGCCCGCGGTACCGCTTCTGGGGGCTGTTCGAGACCGATCTCCACCTCTTCGGCGCCGAGGGCGGCGGCACCGTCTACCTGCTCGGCACCGACTCGCTCGGGCGCGACCTCTTCTCGCGCATCCTCTACGGTTCGCGCATCTCGCTCACCATCGGCCTGATCGGCGTGACGATGAGCTTCCTGCTCGGCCTCACCATCGGCGGCATCTCGGGCTACTTCGGCGGGTGGGTGGACAATGCAATCCAGCGGATCATCGAGGTCCTGCGCTCCTTCCCCTCCATCCCGCTCTGGATGGCCCTCTCCGCCGCCTTGCCCGCCCACTGGTCGCCGCTGAAGGTCTACCTGGGCATCACCATCGTGCTCTCGTTCCTCGGCTGGACGGGCCTCGCCCGCCAGGTGCGCGGCAAGATCCTCGCCCTGCGCGAGGAGGATTTCGCCACGGCCGCGCGCCTCTGCGGCGCCAGCCAATGGCGAGTCCTCTGGCGCCACCTGCTCCCATCGTTCATGAGCCACATCATCGTCAGCCTCACTCTCGCCGTGCCCGGAATGATCCTGGGCGAGACGGCCCTCAGCTTTCTCGGCCTCGGCCTCCGCCCGCCGATCACGAGCTGGGGCGTCCTCCTCAAGGAGGCCCAGAACGTGCAGGCCGTGGCCCTGCATCCCTGGCTTCTCACGCCCGTGGCCTTCGTGATTCTCACCGTGCTGGCTTTCAACTTCGTCGGCGATGGCCTCCGCGACGCCGCCGACCCCTATGCGAGATAGGCTATGGACCCCACGTCTTCTCCCCTTCTGACGATCGCCGGCCTGCGCGTGAGCTTCTTCCTGGACGAAAGGACGGTGCACGCCGTGGACGGGGTGGACCTGGTGCTGCCGCGCGGCAAGACGCTGGGCCTCGTGGGCGAGAGCGGCTGCGGCAAGAGCGTCACGGCTTTCGCCATCCTGCGGCTCGTTTCGCCGCCCGGCCGCATCGTCGCCGGCAGGATCGTCCTCCATCGCCAGGACGGCGACGTAGTGCTGACCGACCTCAAGGAGGACGGCGAGGCAATCCGCCGCATCCGCGGCAAGGACATTGCGATGATCTTCCAGGAACCGATGACCTCGCTCAGCCCCGTCCACACGGTCGGGAGCCAGGTGCGGGAGGCCATCGAACTCCACACGCCGAAGCGGGGCGCCGCGGCGCGCGACCAGGCCGTCGAAATGCTCCGCCGCGTGGGCATGCCCGACCCCGACCGCCACTACCGCCAGTACCCGCACGAGATGAGCGGCGGCATGCGCCAGCGCGCGATGATCGCCATGGCCCTCTCGTGCCGGCCGGCGCTCCTCATCGCCGACGAGCCGACCACGGCCCTCGACGTGACCATCCAGGCGCAGATCCTCGAGCTCATGCGCACGTTGCAGGCCGAGCTCGGCATGTCGATCCTCCTGATCACCCACGACCTTGGCGTCGTGGCCGAGACGGCCGCCGAGGTGGCGGTGATGTACTGGGGGCGCATCGTCGAGCGGGCGCCCACGGCCGCCCTCTTCGACGACCCCCAGCACCCCTACACCCGCGCCCTGCTGCGCTCGATCCCCGGCCGTGGCACGCGCCGCAAGGCGCGGCTTCAGGTCATCGCCGGCTCCGTGCCCGACCCGTTCGAGCGAATCCCGGGCTGCCCCTTCCACCCACGGTGTGCCGACGCCCGGCGCGGCCTGTGCGATCAGGGCGATCCGCCGCCGCTCGTCGAAGTCAACCCCGGCCACTTCGTCGCGTGCCACGCGCAGGAGGGGAACTGAGATGGCAGCCGTGGCGTCCCCGCTCCTCAGCGTCCGCGACCTCAAGAAGCATTTCCCCGTCGCCGGCGGCCTCTTCGGCAAGGTCATCGGCCATGTGCGCGCGGTGGACGGCGTGACGTTCGACGTCCACGAAGGCGAGTGCCTGGGCCTCGTGGGCGAGAGCGGCTCGGGCAAGACCACCGTCGGCCGCTGCATCCTGCGGGCCATCGAGCCGACCAGCGGCGACGTCTTCTTCCGCGTCGGCGACGAGACCGTCAACGTCCGCACCCTGCCCCCCGCGCAGCTCAAGGAGTTGCGCCGGCACATGCAGATGATCTTCCAGGACCCCTATTCGTCGCTGAACCCGCGCATGACCGTGCAGAACATCGTCGGGGAGCCGCTGCTGGTCCACGGCATGCGCAGCCGCCGCGAGCGCGAAGAGCGCGTGCGCGAGCTGCTGCTCCAGGTGGGGCTGAAGCCTCAGCACATGCGGCGCTACCCGCACGCCTTCAGCGGCGGGCAGCGCCAGCGCATCGGCATCGCCCGCGCGCTCGCCCTTCACCCGAAGCTGATCATCGCCGACGAGCCGGTCTCGGCCCTCGACGTCTCAGTCCAGGCCCAGGTCCTCAACCTGCTCCAGGAACTCCAGGAGCGCCTGAGCCTCACCTATCTCTTCGTCGCCCACAACCTGGGCGTCGTGCGGCATATTTCGGACCGAGTGGCTGTGATGTACGCCGGCCGCCTCGTGGAACTGGCCGCGGTGGACCCCCTGTTTGCGCGCCCGAGGCATCCGTACACCGAAGCCTTGCTGTCGGCCGTGCCCGTGCCCGAGCCGGGACGCCGCCGCGAGCGGGTGCTCCTGACGGGCGAGGTTGCCGACCCGAGCCGCCCGCCCAGCGGCTGCCACTTCCATCCGCGCTGCCGCTACGCGCAGCCCGAGTGCCGCCAGAAGGTGCCCGAACTCCGAGAGATCGTGCCGGGCCACCTGGCCCGCTGCCTGTTCGCCGAGGACCTCGCCCTGGCCGGCCTGCCCGAGTAGGGCGGAATCTCTCTTTGGTCTTCCCCCGCCCATCCGCTATAATTGAGAGAATGCCGTTGGCGCGCTGCCCAAGGCGGCCACCATCATCCTACTGCTCCGGCCGCGAATCAGGTTGCGTTCTCTCGGCGTAGCGACAAGCGTCTCGCTTGTCGAACATCATCGCAAGCGGGACGCTTGCAGCTACGCTTGAGGCCTTGACCAATGCACCGTGGCTCGGGATACTGCAAACTGATTGGCGGCCGGAGTAGCATGAGGCCAGTGCCAATGAGGGCCAGCACCGTCATCGCCCTCTGTGTCCTGCCGCTTGCGGCGCCAGCCGCGGACTGGCCCCACTGGCGCGGCCCCAGCCGCGATGGCGTGGTGCCCGAGGCTTCGGGCTGGCCCGGCGGCTGGCCGCCGAGGAAGCTCTGGAGCGCCCGCCTCGGCATGGGCTGTTCCTCGCCCATCCTCGTCGGCGGCATGCTCTACGCCACCGGCTGGTGGAACGGGCAAGACACCCTCCACTGCTTCCACGCGCGCACGGGGGCCGAGCTGTGGCGGCAGTCGTCCCGTGCCCCGCGCTACGGCCGCCACGCCACCGGCGACGAGGGCGAGTACGGCGGCCCATCGTCCACCCCCGCCTTCGACGCCGCCACGGGGCTGCTCTACACGCTGAGCATTGACGGCGATCTCCGCTGCTGGAACACGGCTCAAGGCGGCAAGCCCGTCTGGGCGCTCAACCTCTACGACCAGTTCAAGGCTCCCCAGCGCCCTCACGTGGGCGGCGGGCGACGCGACTATGGCTACCCCACGTCCCCCCTCGTGCGCGACGACCTGTTGCTCGTCGAGGTCGGCGCTCCAACGGGCACTGTGATAGCCTTCGACAAACGCACGGGCGAGCGGCGCTGGGCCTCGCAATTCCACGGCCCCGCCGGCCACACGGGCACACCGGTCGAGTTGAAGGTCGGCGACGTGCCCTGCCTCGCCCTCCTCGCGCTCCAGCACCTCGTGGTGATGCGTCTGGACCCGGGCCACGAAGGCCGAACCATCGCGACCGCGCCCTGGCAGACCGAGTTCGCCTGCAACATCTCCACCCCCGCCGTCGCCGGCAGCTGCCTTCTCATCACCTCCGAGTACAACCACTCTGTTTCGACGCTCTTCGAGGCCACGATGGATGGGTTGCGCGAGGTGTGGACCTCGAGGTCCCACGGCGTGTCGAGCAGCCCGGTCGTCTTCCGCGACCGGGTGTTTCTCATCAACAAGCCCTTGCAGTGCATCGAGCTGGCGACGGGCAAGCTCAAGTGGCGAGGCGGCGACTTCACGAACGGCTCGTGCCTGGTGACGGCGGCCGACGGCAAGCTCATCGTCTTCGGCAGCCGGAAGCTCGTGCTCCTCGACGCGCTGGCCGACGAGTACCGCGAGCTGGCCCGCCTCGACCGCGTGGTGCCCGGCACGTGCTACCCTCACGTGGCGCTGGCCGACGGCGTGCTGTGCTGCAAGGACCGGGACGGCAATCTCGTGGTCTACTCGGTGGCCCCGGGCGCCTCGTCGCCCGAGGCGCCGCCGCCAAAGGTCGCCGAGCCGCCCAAGCCGCCGCCGGTCGAGTTGCCCACACAGACTGGGCCGGCCAAACGGGCGACCGAGGGGCTCGTCGCAGCGTACGGCTTCGAAAAGGGCACGGCGCCGGGCCTTCGCGTGCAAGGCGGCAAGCTTGGCCCCGGCAGCCTGACGTTCGAGGCCGACGGCATCGCCGAATCGGACGAGCCGCCGGCGAGACTCGTCGAAGCCTGCCGCGCGTCCAACGAAATCACCATCGAGGCCTGGCTCGCGCCGGCCAACATCACGCAGGATGGCCCCGCACGCATCGTGTCGCTCTCGGCCGACCCCTACAAGCGCAACTTCACGCTCGGGCAGGAGGGCGACAGGTACGAGGTGCGCCTGCGCACCACGCGGACCGGCGAGAACGGCATGAGCCCCGCGCTCGCCACGCGGGGCGGCGCGGCGGCGCGGCTATCGCACGTCGTCTACACCCGTGCCGCTGACGGTAGGGCCATCCTCTACATCAACGGCCAACCCGCGGCCACCGGCACCGTGCCGGGCGACCTGAGCAACTGGGACGCTGGTTTTCGCTTCGCGCTCGGCAACGAGCTGACGCGCGACCGGCCGTGGCGTGGCGAACTTCGCCTCGTCGCCCTCTACAGCCGCGCGCTCACACCGCAAGAGGTCGAAAGGAACTACCGCGCGGGGGCCACGGGCGGCCCCCCCCGCGACTGAGACCAGGAGCTGCCATGTCCGACCCCACCCGCCTCGTGCTGTGCGAATGCGCCTTCACCGACCTTGTGCCCGAGGCGACGAAGGCCGAGGTCGCCGAGCGCCTGCGCGCGGCCGGCGTGGCCTACGAGGCTGTGCCCGACCTGTGCGGGCTGGCAGCCCGCCGCGCCCCGCTGCTCAGGGCCATCGCCGAGGGCGGCGAGGCCGTGATCATCGCCTGTTACCCGCGAGCCGTCCGCTGGCTCTTCGCCTACGCCGGCAACCCGCTGCCCGGAGCGGCCGAGATTCTCAACCTGCGCACGCAGACCCCCGAAGCCGTCGTGGCCCACATCGCCCAGCACAAACCGCCGACGGCAGCCTCTCCCAATCCGCAATCCGCGATCCGCAACCCGCAATCGCACTGGGTCCCGTGGTTCCCCGTCATTGACCGCTCCCGCTGCACGGGCTGCCAACAGTGCCTCAATTTCTGCCTCTTCGGCGTCTACGCTCTCGATGCCGGTGGCAATGTGGAGGTGAGGAACCCGGAGAACTGCAAGACGAACTGCCCGGCCTGCGCGCGCATCTGCCCCCAGGTCGCCATCATTTTCCCCAAACACAAGACGAGTCCCATCAACGGCGACGAGGTGACCGCCGAGCACCTCGCCAGTGGCGCGGTGCGCGTGGACCCGAAGCGCCTGGGGCGGGGCGACGTCTACTCTGCTCTCCGCCGCCGCAGCGAGCGCGCCAGGGCCGCCGCCGAGCCCCCCGTCCCCGAGGGCGAGGCTGCGAAACTCTGCCCCTGCATGACCGAGCAGCTCGAGAAGGAACTGGGCATTCCGCCCGAGGTGATCAAGACCCTCTCGCTCAGCGACATCCAGGCCAGGCTGCGCGCCGCCAGAAAGGAGCAATAGGTGTCAGATCTACTTTATTCAGTTACTCGAATGATCGAATAAAGTAGGTCTGACACCGCGAGCGATGACAACCGATGGCAGGTCACTTCGCCCCGCCGTGGTGCTCGTGGCCGATCGCACGCTGAGCGCCGACTACAAGGTGCTCTTCGAGGGCGTGTTTGCCACGATGCAGACGACGAAGGTGCCCGAGCTGGCCATGCGCCTGCTCGTGTCGCCCCGCGCGGCCACCGATGCGCAGGGCCGCGCCCGCACGGCCCCCGTGGGCCTGCGCCGCGTGGAATCGGCCCTGCTCGTCCACACGCCGCTCACGCGCGGCGACGTGGTGGTCACCACTCCCGAAGCGCTTCCCCGCCTCCTGGGCCCGTGGGTCAAGGTCGTCGGCGTCAGCTCCAGCGACCCACTGGGGCGCGGGATGAGCAACACCACCACGTCGGCTTTCTGGAGCGGCGAGCTGTACACGCGGCGCTGGACGGCTCGCATGATGGCCCGGCTCCGCGAGGCCAAGGCGAAGCACGGCTTTCGCATCCTCGCGGGCGGGGCGGGCACCTGGCAATACGTGCAACACCCCGAGGAGGCCCAGGGCATTGACGCCCTGTTCGAGGGCTACTTTGAGAACGCCGGCCCCGGCCTCGTGATGGACCTGGTGAACGGCAAGGCGGCGCCCGCCCGCGTGGCCGAAACCGCCCCGTGCATCGAGCGCATCCGCCCCATCGCCGGTGCATCGCTGCTCGGCGTGGTCGAGCTCTCGCGCGGCTGCGGCAACGGGTGCAGCTTCTGCACGATGGCCTACCAGCGGATGGGCCACCTGCCGCCCGAGACCATCGTTGCAGACCTCGCCACAAATGTGGACAATGGGGTGCGCTCGGTCGTCAGCGGCAGCGAGGACTTCCTCCGCTACGGCGCGACGGGGCACAAGGTGGATTTCGAGAAGCTCCGCGGGCTCCTGGCCGAGATGCGCCGCGTGCGAGGCTTGCGCTTCATGCAGATTGACCACGCCAACGTCTCGTCGGTGCTCCAGCTCGACGACGCGCAGCTCCAGGAGATCCGCCGCCTCTTGACCTGGGAGGCCCACAGCGACTACCTGTGGCTCAACCTCGGCGTCGAGAGCGCCAACGGCCGCCTGGTGAAGGCCCACAGCCCCGGCAAGCTGGGGCATATCGCGCCCGACGACTGGGAGGATGCCGTGGCCGACGCCGGCGACCGCCTGGCCCGCAACGGCTTCTTCCCCGTGTTCAGCTTCGTGCTCGGCCTGCCCGGGGAATCGCCCGACGACGCGACGCGCACCCTGCGCCTCGTGCGGCGGCTGGCCACGAAGCGATGCGTCACCTTCCCCGTCTTCCACGAGCCCGTTCGCGCGGGCACCGGCGAGCCTTTCACACTCGCCGCCATGACGCCCGAGCAGCTCGACCTCTACACGGCGTGCTACGAGATCAACTTCCGGTCCGTGCCGCAGCTCTACGCCGACAACCAGCGGGCCGGCGGCGTGTCGTGGTTCAAGCGCGCGCTCATCCAGGTGCTCGGCCGCACCGAGACACGGGCCTGGCGGCGGAACTTCGTCCGCGTGCGCAAGCAGATTGCCGGAAGGGGATGATTGGATGGCTGGGTGGGTGGATGATTGCCTGACACACATCCATTCATCCACTCATCCATCCATCCTCTCCTGAGAGGCACAGGAACTCACGGATTGGCGAAGCCCGAGGCGATCACACACGATGCCCCTGCCGCCCCCTGGGCGCGGCCGACGCATGACAGCGTGCCGGCCACCAAGGCCGAGCGTGAGCGGCTGCTGGCCGCGGCGCGCCGCTACGTGGCCGATGAGCAGCTCGTGCCGCCCCTGCCCCTCGACGAGTTGAAGGGCCACGCCCTCCGCGTGATCGCGCGGGCCGCGAGCGAGCCGCGGTTCCGCGACTTCGTCACCGTGCTCGTCAGCAACGCCGCCTGGGGCGAGACCCTGGCTGGCATCCCCTTCGAGCGGCGCCTGTTGCTCCTGCCCCAGTGCCTGCGCGACAAAGAGCACTGCCAGGCCGAGGTGGACGAGTTCGGCCTCCTCTGCCGCCACTGTGGCCGCTGTGTGATCCACGACCTTCAGACCGAGGCCGAGCGCCTGGGCTACGTCGTGCTCGTCGCCGAGGGCACCACGGTGGTCATGTCGCTCATCCAGGAGGGCAAGATCGAGGCGGTCATCGGCGTGGGCTGCCTGGCCGGCCTCGAACGCATCTTCCCCTACACCGAGGCCGCGGCCGTGCCCGGCCTCGCCATCCCCCTGCTCAACGACGGCTGCGCCTACACCAGCGCCGACCTCGATTGGGTGTGGGACACCCTTCAGCTCACGCGCGCCGACCGCACGCGGCGGCTGGACCTCGATGCGCTGCGGGCCGAGGTGGAAGCCTGGTTCGAGCCCGAGGCGCTGGCGGCCGTGCTCGGCCCGGCCGGCACCGAAACAGAGCGCCTGGCCCGCGAGTGGCTGGGCCGCGCCGGCAAGCGCTGGCGCCCGTTCCTCGCCCTGTGCGCCTACCAGGCGCGCCGCGACGACCCCGAGGCCCCTACGCCCGCCGACTTCCGCAAGATCGCCGTCGCCGTCGAGTGCTTCCACAAGGCCTCACTCGTCCACGACGACATCGAGGACGACGACCCGCAGCGCTACGGCGCCGACACCCTGCACAAGGCCCACGGCATCCCTATCGCCCTCAACGTCGGCGACCTGCTGCTCGGCGAGGGCTACCGCCTGATCGCCGCCTGCGGGGCCGGCGACGCCCAGAAGGCGGCCATGCTCGCCGCCGCGGCGGGCGGCCACCGCAGCCTGTGCCTCGGCCAGGGCGACGAACTGGCCTGGGCGCGCGCCCCCAAGCCCCTCACCACCG
Organism: Planctomycetota bacterium; assembly: GCA_035384565.1. Taxonomy (NCBI): domain Bacteria; kingdom Pseudomonadati; phylum Planctomycetota; species Planctomycetota bacterium. Next base: position 95,687 of record DAOOIT010000013.1, read on the forward strand.
AGCAGGTGCTCGCCATCTTCCGCCAGAAGACGGCGCCCGCCTTCGAGGTCGCCCTCCAGCTCGGCGCCCTCTACGCGGGCGCCAGCGACGGCGTGTGGCAGGTGCTCCACGAGTGCAGCGACGCCCTGGGCGTGGCCTATCAGGTGCGGGACGATATGGACGACTTCTTCGGCTCCGCGGCGCAGGCGCAGAACCCGGGGCCGTCCATCATCCTCGCCCTCGCCCACGAGCGCGCCACGGGACAGGCCAGGGACCTGCTGGATGCCCTGTGGCGCGTGCCGTCGCAGGTGAGCCGGCGGTTGCCCGAGCTGCGCTCGGTGCTCAAGGCCCTGGGGGTCGAGGAGGCGGCGCGACAGATGCTGGCGTCGTACAAGGACGAGGCGGTGCGCTCGCTGCGCCCCGTGGAGAACGCCAGCCTCAAGGGCCTGCTGCGCCGGGTGATCTGCAAGATCTTCAACGAGATCCAAACGTGACCCTACGCGAGGGCATGCTCGAGGCCGCTCGCCGTGCGCCCAGGCTGCTCGGCGACTCGTGCCTCGCCACTGCCGCGTTCCTCCGGGCGCAGCAGAACCCCGACGGCGGCTTCCGCGGCCGCGGCAGCGCCAGCGACCTCTACTACACCGCCTTCGCCGTCCAGGGCCTCGCGGCCCTGGGCGAACCGCCCGAGCCCGGCCCGCTCCGCCGCTACCTGGCTTCGTTTGGTGGCGGGGAGGACCTCGATCTCGTGCACCTGGCCTGCCTCGCCCGCTGCTGGGCCGCCCTGCCGGGCGAGGACCTTCCTTGGGTTGGGAACCTGCGGGAGGCTTGCCGCCAGCGTATCGAGGCTCATCGTTCAACCGACGGCGGCTATGGCCCCGCCCCCGGCGCCGAGCACGGCACGGCCTATGGCTGCTTCTTCGCTCTCGGCGCGCTGGAGGACATGAACCTCCCGCAGGTTTCAAACCTGCGGGAGGTTGCGGACTGCCTCGCCGCCCTGCGGCGCGACGACGGCAGCTACGCCAACGAACGCCCCCTCCGCTCGGGCACCACGCCCGCCACGGCGGCTGCTGTAAGCGTCCTGAAGCAACTGGGGAGGAATGTGGAGCCGGCGACCGTGGGCTGGCTGCTCGCCCGTGCCGCGCCCGAGGGCGGGTTCTTCGCGACCGCGGCTGCCCCCCTGCCCGATCTGCTCTCGACTGCCACCGCCCTCCACGCCCTGGATGGCCTGGGGGAGTTGCCGGCCGGCCTACGGCAGGCGTGCGTCGCCTTTGTCGAGAGTCTTCGCACCGAGGAGGGTGGCTATCTCGGTCTGGCCCTCGACGAGGAGCCGGACGCCGAGTACACCTTCTACGCCCTCCTCGCCCTCGGCCACCTGGGGGGCTCAGCCGCCTGACGGCCTCGGCGGCGGGCCGTCGAGTTTCCAACGCTCGCGCTCGATGAGCGGGGCCTTGAAAGCGGCCTCGATGCGGCCTGTCTTCTCGAGGTGGTCGAGGCAGGCGCGCAGGCAGCCGCGGCCCACACAAATCGAGAGGTGGCGGAAGCGGTCGGTGAGGAAGCGGCTGTAGCTGGGCCGCTCGCCTTCCTTCTCCGTGCCGGTCCAGAAGGGCGAGAAGCGCGGGTCGTCGCCGCAGTGCACGCGGGCGCAGGCCCTGGGGTCGAAGGGGGCATGGGCGAACTCGCGGCCCTCGATGGTGAACTTCACCTCGCGCTGCGGCCCGATGGCGCACGCCTCGCACGCCCGGACGCAGCTCTGGCAGCCGTCGCAGATTCTGCCCTGGAACAGCGGCGTGGGCTCCAGCTCGGCGTCGGTGAAGACGGCGAACACGCGCTGCCGCGGGCCGAACTGCGGGGTGAGGAGCAGCTTGGAGTGGCCCAGCTCCCCGAGCCCCGCCGCCACGCCGACGACGCGCAGCGACACCATGCCGTCGGGCCCGGCGGGCTGGTCCGCGCGAATCCGCCGCCCCGTGTGGGGGTGGAAAGGGTTGTGGACGGGCATGCTGGTGAAGCCGCGGTCCTCGAGGAAGAGCACGACGGCGCGGAGGATCTTCGGGCCGACGATCTCGTTGAGGTACCAGTAGGAGTCGCAGTTGTAGGCCTGCCAGTAGGTGCCCTCTTCGGCCCCCTTGAGTGCGCCGCGCAACTGGCGGACCGCGACGGCGACGACCGTGCGCGTCTGCGGGAAGATCGTGCGTGGGTGCAGTTCGGGCGGCGCGCCCTCGAACCGCGAAATGGGCGCGAAGCCCACCAGGTCGGCTCCCGCCTCCATCGCCACGCGGCGAACGTGCTCGGAAAGGTCAACCACGGCTTCACCTCTCGGCAAGGCCCCCCCTCCAAAGGCCTCGATGCCTTCGGGGCGGAATCAGATCAAATCTGCGAGTAGGCGGTCGGCTTGAGGAGGAGGTTGGTGATGTTCGACACCGTGTCCTTGTACTGCGGGTCGTTCTTCATCTTGTCCCAGTCGGGGTGGGCGAGGAACCTGGCCCAGGCGGCCTTCTGCGCGGCCTCGTCGTCGAAGCCGAGCATGTAGGTGAGGTTGGGCATCTTGCCGCCGGCGAGGGTCTGGCCGAAGAAGACGGGCGGCATGCCCACCTTGCGGAAGAGGGCCACCTCGCCGTCGTTGAACATGGCGATCTTGCGGCGGGCGCGCTCGTCGCAGTGGCTCTCGTAGATGCGGAGCTGGAAGACCCGCGTGTCCTTCTTGGTGGGCGTCTCGACCGTGGGCACGCTGTCGAAGGCCAGCATCAGGGTGGTCTCAATGCGCGAGTAGATCGGCTCGTTCTTGGGGGGGTCGAGGGCGGCGGCGCCGGCTTTCTGGTAGACGGCGTCGGCCGCCAGCCTGGCGGGCGCCGTGGCGAACGACTCGAGGGTCTTGTGGGGCAGCAGGACGTAGAGGTCGGCCTCTTTTCCATCGGCCCAGGCGAAGACGCCGACCGGCCCGATGCCGAGGCGGCCCCAGGCGGGGAGGGCGGCCTCGGCCAGGAACTTGTCGAGCCGTTCGCGCATCGCTCCGGCCGTGGCCTTGTAGAGGCGCAGCTCGAGGAACTCCTTGGCGCCTGCCGGAGGCGCCTCCGCGCCCGCTGCCACTGTGTTGCCCATCGCCGCTGCTCCTGCCATGCACGAAGCCCCGAGGAACTGGCGCCGCTTCATTTCTTGCGCTCCTTGCCCAGGCGACCGAGAGAAGCCGGATCCGAACCGAGGTGCAGTATAACGCGCCCCCCGCGGATTGCAAGTGGGGCGCGCCCTGAGCGGCGAGGGGCAGGCCGGGCGGCCTGCCCCTCGGGGTTGCGGGTGCGAAACGGGACGCGGCCGGTCACCTGGCGTCGGCCGAGGCGAGTTTCTTGCCGTCGGCCTCGCACAGGACGCGGAAGCCGACGTTGTGGACGCACTGCCAGGCGGCATAGTCGAAGCGGACGGCGCTGCGGGCGCGGAAGGGGCGGTCGTAGTAGGAGCCGCCGCGGGCTACCTTGCGGCCGCTGTCGCTGGGGGCATTGCGCCCGTCGCCGTCCACGTAGGGGTATGGCTTGTAGGTGCTGAGCGTCCACTCGGCCACGTTGCCGGCCATGTCGAGGAGGCCGAAGGCGTTGGCCGAGGCGGGGCCGTACTTGCCCACGCTGTCAGGCACGCAGGAGCCGTCGTTGACGGTCATGATGGCCGGGATCCACTTCGGCGAGTCGCGGATGCACAGGTCGTTCACGCGGGCGTCGGCCAGGTTGGCGAACTTGCCGAAGTCGGCCTGGCAGTCGCCCCAGTAGAGGGGCGTGTCGGTGCCGGCCCGGGCGGCCCACTCCCATTGGGCCTCGGTGGGGAGGGTGAACTTGCGGCCCGTCTTCTGGCTCAGCCAGTAGCAGAAGTCCATCGCCTGCTTCCAGGAGATGCGGAGGACGGGCTGCTTGGGGCCGTTGACGGCGCGGCCGCGGTCCGAGTGGTCTTTGTTGAAGACGCTGATGTAGCCGCTGTCGTGCTGGGGGTCGAAGGCGGCGTACTGTTCGTTGGTGATCTCGACCTTGCCCAGGTAGAAGGGCCTGTCAATCTTCACGCGGGTCTGGGGGTGCTCGTCGGGGTAGCCGTCGTGCGAGCCCATGACGAACTCGCCGGCGGGGATGAGCACGAGGTCGAGCGCCAGGTTGTCGGCGAGGGGGACCTTCGCCTCGACGGGCAGGCCGAGGGCCTCCTGGCGTTTCCTGGCCTCGGCGGGGTCGAAGGGCCAGCCGGGCACCTTGCCGGCGAAGGGCTTGCGCTCGGGCACGGGCTCGGGCTTCACGAAGGCCGGGCGCTCGGGCGCGGGCGTGGGATACACTTCGTAGTTTTCAGGCCGGTTGGCGTACTTGGTGCGCATCTCGAGCCGCCGCTGGGCAATCTTCTCGATGTTGCCGCGGTGCTCGGTCCACGTGCCGTGGCAGGGCACGTTGAGGTCAATCCAGGTGTAGAGGCGGTCCCAGGCCTCGGCGTCGAGCTTCACGCCGTGGTGGCCTTTCTGGAGCATCTGCACGAGCTCGCTGGTCGAAACGTCCCACTCCATGGGCACCTGGAGGTGGTAGTCGCTCTCGGGGCCGGGGCGGCGGACGTAGGGGTGGAGGGCGAGGTACGACTTGGCGAAGCCGCCGGCGCCCTTCGCGGTGTCGGCGAAGCAGGGCAGGGTCTTGCCGTCGGGGCGCGGCTTGCCGTCGTGGCAGCCGACGCAGTGCTTGTCGAGCACGGGCTGGACCTCGCGCAGGAAGCTGAAGGGGCGCGAGGGGCCGCGCCAGGGCTCGATGTCGGCCGGCTTCTGCGTGGCGGCGAGGGTGCGGCGGAGCGTGGGCGTGGTGTTCTGGCGCTCGTGGCAGCCGACGCAGTTGGCGAACTCGCCGGGCATGGCGGTGTACCAGCTACGCATGACCTGGACGGCCCTGCCCTCGGCGTCGAGGGGCTGGACGACGATGGGGGCGTTGGCCGGCACCTTGAAGATGGCCGAGCCGTCCTCGTTCACGGGCACGGTGCCGTGGATGCGGCGGGCGTCCCACGGGCCGTCAATGCCGATGTTGATGTGGCCGCCCATGCCGTTGTAGCCGAAGTGGGGCTCGAAGACGCGCAGCCTCTTCACCGTGCCGCGCGGCACGCCCTTGAGGCCGTCGCCGAAGTAGACGTCGTTGAGGTACACGGTGGCGTAGTCTTTCGAGAGGTCCACCTTGTCGGGCACGACGGGGGGCTTGGGCGTCTTGCGGAAGGGCACCGGCTCCAGGATCGCGTAGCCGGGCACTTCGAGGATGGGCAGGATGTTGTCGAACACGTCCACCAGGTACAGGCCCCACTCGGCCTGGGGCGTGGGCTTGCAGGAGACGAGGATGTACTTGTCGCTGAGGGGGTAGGGGTGGAGGAACTTGGGCCAGGCGGGATCGGCGAGGCCGTCGGCGATGTGGGCGAGGCCGGGCTTGGCGTCGCTGGGGATGAGCTGCACGGCGCCCTGGTCCTCGTGGCGCCCCTTGGCGGGGTCGTAGATGAGGAGCTGGCCCATGCGCGGCACGCCGTGGTGGCCGGAGATGATGGCGACGACCTTGGTGGGGTGGTTGGGGACGGGCCGGGCGTAGAAGGTGCTGTTGGGCCAGTAGCTGTTCGAGAAGGCGTACTCCATCTGCTCGGTGCCGTCGGGGTTCATGTGGAAGAGCAGACGGGTGAAGTAGTGCGGGGTGTCGCTGTACTCCCAGCGGGTGTAGAGCACGCGCCCGTTGTTGAGCACGGCGGGGTACCAGTTCTGGTCCTGGTCGAAGCAGAGCTGGCGCTCCTTGCCGGTCTTGGGGTCGAGGAGGACGAGGTTGGCGACGGGCGAGCCGCCGCCCACGCAGGGCACGCCGTGGAACGAGCGGGTGGAGGCGAAGATCACGCGCCCGTCGGGCAGGTAGCAGGAGTCGAAGTTATCCACGTCGGGTTCGAGGCCGGGGTTGACCTGGCGGAGGCCCGAGCCGTCGGCGTTCATCTCGAAGACCTGCCACCGGCCGTGGGTGCCGACGGACGAGAACATCAGGCGATCGGCGTCCCAGTGGAGGTCCACGTCGCCCACGTACTCGCCCTTGGGGGGGCGGTAGAGGGTGGTGGGCTGGGCGCCGGGGCGGACGGGCGAGACGACGGCGATTTCGTTGTCGTAGCCGGTGCGCGGCACGTCGGCGTTGGTGACCCAGTTCTGGGGCAGGCCGAGGTTGCGGTTGCTGCGCTTGACGACGAGCAGCTTGTCGAAGTCCAGGAGCGGGTTGCAGGTGAGGAGGGCTTCGGTGCGGAGCTTGCTGATCTCGTCGCCCACTTCGGCCAGCTTCTTCACGGCGGCGGGGTCGCCCTTGGCCTCGGCGATGCCGACCACGGCCTTCTCGAGCGCGTCGAGGCGGCCGAGGAACTCCTTGCCCCGCGTGTACTTTTCGGGGTAGGTTTCGCCGAGGTCCTCGATGGCGAGTCGCAGCGCCTTGAAGTTGAAGTTCTTGACCAGAGCGGAGGCTTCCTCGACGCGGAGCGAGCGGTAGTAGGGCTCGCGCACCTTGGCGAGGTCGGCGGGGGCCTTCACGCCGGCCGCCGCGCCCTCGGCTTCCTTGGCCATCGAGGGCATGCGGGTGGCGGCCACGTAGCGGCGGGCCAGCGCGGCGAGGTCGCCAGGCGTCCAGTCGGCGTTCCAGATGTTGTCCTGCCGCTCCCAGGCCATCTCGCGCGCGGCGGACGGCTCGCCGAAGTCGCGGCTCACGAGGTTCCAGAGTTCGTCGCGGGCGATCTGCTTGGGGTCGCGCCGGGTGGCCACACCGCCCGCGGGGTTGGGCTGGGTGTGGAAGTAGAAGCCGTGGCCGCCGCTGTTGTTGTGGATTTTGAGGAGCAGATGGTTGTCGCCCTTCTTCAGCTCGAGCTTCGCCGTGTCCTGGTTGGGCGCGGCGACGCGGGGCACGTCGTTGGAGATGAGGAGCTTGCCGTTGAGCCAGGCGCGCAGGCCGTCGTCGCTGCCGAAGTAGGCGGTGAGCGTCATGTCGCGGGGTGCTTTGATCGTGCGGTAGAGATAGGTGGAGCCGTAGGCCCCGGCCGACAGGTCGTGAGGCACGCCGTCGTCGAACTGGGGGCAGGCCTTCCAGCGGAGGTTGCCGTAGGACTTCGCGAGGGCGTCCTGCCAGGCGGGCCTTCCGCCCTCTCCGCCTTCGAGGGCGGCGGAGAGGTCATCGTACTTGTTGAGGGCGGCCTCCTTCTCGGGCGGGAAGGCGAGCGTGAAGTCCTTCTGTTTGTTGGGCGGGTAGAAAGGCCCGATCATGTACCACGTGCCGAGTTCGAGGTCGGAGCGCTTGGGGGCGGCCTTGGCGGCCGGTTCGGTGGAGGGCTTGGCCGCCGCATCGGCCTCGTGCTTCGCCAGGGCCTCGCGCGAGGCGAGCAGCGTCTCCTGCCATGTCGCCTTCTTGACGTAATAGGGCGGCGGGGCGGCGGCGAGCAGGGGGCTGGAGAGGGCCAGGAGGCCGGCGGGGATCAACTGCCACACTCTCATCATCGCGCTCCTCTGGGTGGCGGTGGGCGCACCGGACCGGGGCTATCTTCTGCATTGTACATGCAGGCCAGCGGCCAGTCAAAAGGGAATGAAAGGAAGGGTGTGGGCCGGAATTGTAGGCAGGGTGATTGTCTCTGGAGCCTGAAGGGCTCGCATGGGATAGCCCAGGGCAACGCCCTGGGGTCAGCGGGATCCACGGGTCCAGCCCTGAAGGGGCGAGATAGAAGCTCTCGATTCCGCCCTGTCAGGGCTGCCGCGGGGCGGTCTTGTTCCCAGGGCGTTGCCCTGGGCTATCCTATTTCGCTCCTTCGGAGCTCCCGCCGCCGCCCACAATTCCGGCCCACACCCCATCGGGCATTGTCATCGCGGCATCGCGGTGCCTGTCACACCATCGCGGTGCCTGTCACACCGCTGACATGCAAGTCACTGCCTTGCAATAGGTTATGGCTCGCCATGTCATCGCCTCCGTCGCGGGTCGCCCAGACGGGGGCCCGAGGCGAAGACCCCAAGGCCCAGTGGACGACGCACGATGCTCACTCCCGGCCGGTCCAGGCCGAACCGATGTTCCATTCGGCGCACGAAGCGCGGCGTGCCCACGAAATGGGTGGTCGCCAAGCTGGCTGCGGGCCGCGCCGCCTCGGCAGCAAGCAGCTCGCCATAGGCTCGGAAGCGCGCGGCAGCGTCCGCTCCCAAGGCAGTGTAGAGGGGGTGGAACGCCAGGCTCTCACCGTCCTGGTCGCGCAGGGCGCGGTGTCCGCTCCAGGGGTAATCGGCCGGGGCGCGCGCCATTCCCGCACGCACGGGGTTGAGGTCCACATAGGCCATCGCGCGGAGGAAGTAGGCGGTGTCCTCGATGATCGTGCTGCGGTAGCGTCCCTCCCACAGGTGGCCGTGTCGGCCTTCGGCCCTGTTGAACTCGCGCGCGAACGTAGTGCCCAGCCAGTGCATGGCCTTGGGCAGCGTATCGTCGCGGCCGACCTCGAAGAGGAGGTGCACGTGGTTGGTCATCAGGCAGTAGTGGTAGAGGGCGAGGGCGAACTTGCCGCGGGCGCGCTGGAGCACGTCGAGGAAGCGCCCAAACGAGGCGTCGGAGAAGAGGAACTCGCGGTTGTTGCACCGCAGCGTGACGTGATGAAGAGCGCCGGCATACGTGAACCTGGGCGCGCGCGACATCTGGCATCTCCCTGTGACCAGGGCAGTATAGCACAAAGGCCAGACCACACAAGGCCTCACGCTCGATGGAGCCCGGCATGGAGTGCTCACTGCGGCCATGCGTTGACATGAACTCGCATAAGTCGCTTGCTGTATGGTAGTTGCATGTCAGCGGTGTGACAGGCACAATGTCCGGCACAATGTCCGTGATGTCCTACAATGTCCTAATGTCCGTGGTTTCCTAAGTTGCAGGTTGAGACCTGACCCCAGAGGGCTCGGAAGTGGTCGAGTCTGGGGAGTCTGAGCGACTCTGGGCTGAAAGGCTGAGAACAGGCGATCGGCGAGTCGCGGGGCCGGGGAGTCTGGGTTTCTCCCAGCGGGAAGGTCGAGGATGGGCAAACGGGTGCTTTGGAAGCGGAGAACCCCGTGCAAGTCTGATCCGGACGGCCGAGAATGGCCAAACGGCGCATCCGGGGGCTCATCTCGCCTGGATGTCGTAGGCGTGGAGGGCGTCGCTGTGGCGGAGGTAGAGGCGGCCGCCGCTGACGACGGGGTGCGCCCAGAAGGGGCCAGGGCCGCCCTTGGGCAACTGGAAGTCGCTGACGACCCGCCGCTCGGTCGGCGAGGGCTTGATGAGCATCACGCGGCCGCGCTCGTCCATCGCATAAATCATTCCGTCGGCGTAGGTTACGGAACCGCTGACGCCGGTGGGCTCGGAGTGGGTGAGCTTGCCGGTCGTCCACTCCAGGCAGTCCCAGCGCGGCTTGTAGTTGCCGTGGCAGAAGCCGTAGAGGTATCCGTCGAGCAGGATGACGCCGCCGTGGTGGCTGTCGAGCTTGTCGGTGCTCCAGGCGAGCTCGATGGAGCATTTCGTGCCCTGGACGTTGAGCTTGAGGAGGCGGCTGCCGCGGGCGTGGGCGGTGGCGAAGTAGAGGTGGCCGTCGTGGAAGAGGGGGGTGAAGATGCTCTCGTCGTAGGGGGTCTCGTGCGCCATCTTCCAGAGGAGTTCGCCCGTGTGGGCGTTGACGCCGACGATGGCCTTGGCCATGAGGGCGACGATCTGGCGAAGGCCCTGGTGCTGGATGAGGATGGGCGAGGAGTAGCCGGGCAACTCGCCGATGCCCTGGCAGGTCCAGACGGTTTCGCCCGTGAGCTTGTCGAGGGCGACGATGCTGATCTCTTCGCCGCCGGGGACGGCGATCACGCGATCGCCATCCACGAGAGGCGACTCGGCGAGGCCCCAGCGGATGTTGCGTCCGTTGAACTTCTTGAGGATGTTGATGGCCCAGAGGGGCTTGCCCGAGCCGGCGTCGAGGCAGGCGAGGTCGCCGTCGGCGTTCAGGTGGTAGAGACGGCCGGCGTCCACGGTAGGGGTCGAGCGGGTGCCGGGGTGCTCGCGCTGGTAGGCGGGGCCGTTCTTCGCGGTCCAGGCCACGGTGCCGTCGAGGCGGAGGGCGGTGAGGAGGGTGTCGCCGCCGACGTTGCCTGTGGCGTAGATGAGGCCGTGGGCAACGGCGACGGCGGCGAAGCCGTGGCCGAGGCCCCTGGCGGTCCAGAGCCGTTTGGGGCCGCCGTCGGGCCATTCCTTCAGGAGGCCGGTCTCGGCCGACTTGTTGTCGCGGTTAAGGCCGTTGAACTGGGGCCAGTCGGCGGCGGGGCCGAGGCGCGTCGCGAGGGCGAGGGCGAGAGCGGCGACGGGGCTGGTTCGGGCGCACAGCATGCGCTGCCTCCTGGGGGGCCAGGAGGCAGTGTAGCGGAGAGCGGGGCGAAAGGCAAGGCCGCCGGGGGCGCTACGGCACGAGCTGCTCGAGGCTGAAGCGGGCGATCTGCGGGGCCGGGGCGGGCGCGGCAGGCGGCTTCAGTTGGGCCTTGACGGCCGCCACGTCGCGCGCCACAGCGAGGGCGATGTCGTTGGGCAGCGGCCCGGCGGCATCGGCCAGGGCCGCGACAGGCGGGCTGGCGGGAGCGGCGGCTGCGGCCTTCTCGGGCGCCGCGGGTGGGGCCGGCTCGGCGGCAGTGGCGGCCACGGGGGGCTTGGCGGCGGGCGCCGCCACCGGCGCGGGCGGCTCCACGGGCGCGGGAGCCAGGTTGCCGGCCTCCGCCACGCGGTCGTCGTGCTTGACCTCGTTGCGGTCGCCGAAGGCGCGATAGCCGAACCAGCCGGTGAAGAAGTCGGCCATCTTGTAGTAGTTCAGGTTCCACATGATGCCGACGAACCCGAGATGAAGGTAGTGCACGCAGGCGGGGCGGTACTTGGCGTTGCCTTCTTTGACGTTCTGCGCGAGGCCGACGACGCCGGCCCTGTGGCTCTCGGTGACGGCTTCGTCGCCCTTGTCGAAGCCCTTCCAGCTATTCTCCTCGCGGCCCCAGAAGAGGAGGCCGGCGTTGTTCTGGCGGTGCTCGCCGGCGCCCAACTTGCCGCCGCCCATGCCCACGAAATAGCCGTCCACCTTGCTGTAGCCGAGGGGGGTCACCATCGGGCAGTTGGCGTAGAGGCCGAACTGCGGCTTCTTCGAGAAGGTGAAACCGAGGTCCATCATCTGCTTCGCGTCGCTCCATTGCCGCGACAGGTAGGTGCATCCTGTGGAACCGGCGGCGACACACGCGAGCAGGGCCACGGCCAACCAGCGCACACGGGCGTCCGTCATCGAGATTTCTCCGTAATGCCCCTCACTGTGGGACGAGGCACAAGGCGCAGCGCAGACGGGGATCATCGGGGAGATTACGGGCATTATACCATTCCCGCTGCAAATGCAAAGGAAAAATGTGCAGGTTTTCCGCGGGGCGACGCGCGGGGAAGCGTCCTCGTGGTCCCCCTCCCCCAAGGGCCTGTGGCCTTGGGCTAGAGGGCCCCATAGATATAGGTGAGGCAGAAATATCCGCCGACCAGCAGGAAGACGGCGCCGGTGGCCCTGCGCGCCCACCATTCGAACTGCGAGAGGCGGTTGAACACCTTGCCGAGCGATTGCGCGCTCAGCGCGATCACGAAGGCGAACACCACCACCGGCAGCGCCGTGCCGAGGCCGTAGGCCGAAGGCAGGAGCGCCCGCGACTGGTGCGCGAGCGCCAGCCCCACGAGGCTCACGAAGAACAGCCCGGCCGAGATGGGGCAGAAGGCCAGGGCGAAGAGAATGCCCAGCACGCCGGCGCCCCACACGCCCATGCGCTCGACGCGCTGCTGGGTCTTCTCGCCGGGCGCGAAGCCGCGGAGCGTGACGGTCACCAGCCCCAGCAGCACTACGCCCACGACGATGAGGATGGGGCCGAGGACGCGGTTGAGGTACTTCGACAGCACGTCCGACACCTCGGCCTTGTAGAGGAGGCCGCCCACGATGAGCGCGGCGAGCACCACGTAGGCCAGCATGCGCCCGAGCGTGTAGAGGAGGCCCGAGAACAGCACCTGCCGCGGGCTGCCCACGCGGCGGCCGATGAACGAGATGGCCGCAATGTTCGCCGCCATCGGGCAGGGGCTGATCGAGGTGAGCACACCCAGCCAGAGCGCCGTGGCCAGGGCCAGGAGGAAGCCCGTCGAGCCCGCGGCCTCTGCGGCGGTCCCGGCGCCCTCGCCCAGCAGCTCGCCCACGCCCTTCTGCACGTAGGCGACCAGGCCCGCGTCGTCATCGAGGTGGTCCCACGTCTCGTCGAGGCTCTTCGCCCGCACCTCCTGGCCATCGCGGAACTCGATGGCGACGAGCGTGCTGGTGAAGAGGCCGTACTTCTTGCCGATGGGTTCGTACTCGGGGGTCTCGTAGTTGGCCACGTGCCATTCGAGGCGGCCCTCGCGGAGGGCCTGGGGGAAGCCCCGCTCGATGGCCTGCTTCGACACGGCCTCGATCTTGCGGCACGACGCGCAGCGCGTCATCCTGTGGAAGTAGTACACGCTCACGCCGTTGGCCGGCCCGTGCACCTTGCCGGTCTCGGCCGCCCGCGGCGGGCGCACCTCGAGGTACACCAGCGCCGCCACGCTCACAGCGGCGAAGGCCAGGAGTAGACCAGCGATGAGGCGTCGTGCGATCATGCGGCTCACGCGCCCGCCCTCTGTTATCGTGCCACAACGCCTGCTCTCACGCAAGCAGCTTCTGGACGTCTTCGACCGAGGGCACCTTGCCGGCGACCTTGATCTTGCCGTCCACCACGAGCGCGGGGGTGATCATCACGCCGAACTCGAGGATCTTCATGATGTCGGTGACCTTCTCGAGCTGGTAGTCGAGGCCGAGGGCCTTGGCGGCGGCCTCGGCGTTCTGGGCCAGCTTGGCGCAACTGGGGCAGCCGGGGCCGAGCACTTGAATCCTGGTCATCGCGTCACTCCTTCGTTGCCAGGCTCTCGGGCAGGGATTCCACGAAGGCGCGGATCTCGTCGCGCACGCGGCGGTAGTGGCCGAGGGCCTCTTCCTCGGACTTCGCGTTCCTGGCCAGGCGGGGCGGGTCGTCGAAGCCCACGTGCACCACGCGGGCCTTGCCGGGGAACAGGGGGCAGTGCTCGTGCGCGTGGCCGCACACGGTCACCACGTAGTCGAAGGCCACGCCCTTCAGCTCGTCCACGTGCTTCGAGCGCTGGCGCGAGATGTCCACGCCCGCCTCGGCCATGACGCGCACGGCGTGGGGGTTGAGGCCGTGGGTCTCGATGCCGGCCGAGTAGGCCTCGAGCACGGCGCCCTTGAGGTGGCGCGCCCAGCCCTCGGCCATCTGGCTGCGGCACGAGTTGCCCGTGCACAGGAACAGCACCTTGAGCTTCTGCATGATTCGCTCCGTCGGTCAGGGGCACTGGACGAGTCCCGCCGCCCACAGGCACTCGCCGCAGCGGGGAAAGTCGTCGCCGAAACAGTCCTCTTCGTTGTCGCTCCGCAGGTCGCAGCCGCCGCACTCGATGCAGGGCGCGAAGGCGAACTCGCGCACGCGGGCGCGGAAGGCGCGGTACTCGGCGCCGCCCCAGAGCTCCCGCAGCCTGGCGTCGTTCACATTGCCGAGGGCGTAGCGGCGGAGGCGCTTGGCCTTGTCGCGGAAGTAGTAGGTGTGCGAATGGAGCAGCGGCAGGCAGGGGCTCACGGCGCCGTCCCAGCGGATCGCCAGCCGCCCCTCGGCCACGAAGCGGCAGCGCGGGCCGGCCCCCGAGACGTCGGCCCCGTTGATCCACAGCCGCGCGCCGGCGCCTCGCAGCCGCTCGGCCACGGCGCTCGCCGCCGACCGCGCGTCCAGCAGCGGCAGCTCGACCACGGGATCCCACGGCGTGGCGAGGTGGCGCCGCGCGGGCGTGGCCCATTGCTCGTAGAGCACCTCGGCGGCCAGCTCGGGCGTGTGGGGCACGAGGTTCGTGACGACGACGCCGGTGAAGCCCAGGTGGGGCGCCAGGCGCACCAGGGCCGGCAGCTCGGCGATGTTGCGCTTCGTCGCGACGAACTCGACGACGACCTCGGGCCGCTCGGCTCTGCGCGCGAGGCGCAGGCGGTGGAACTCCCGCAGGCGCTCGGCCACCTCGGGGAACGTGCCGGCGTGCAGGTTCTGGCTCGCGTCGCCGCTGACGCCGTCGAGCGAGACGATCAGCTTGTCGAGCCGCAACTCCAAGAGCTGCTGCATTCGCTCGGGCGTGAGGAGCAGGCCGTTGGAGACGGCCTCGACCTGAAGTCGCGCGCCTTTGGCCAGGGCCAGGAACTCGGCGAAGAGCGGATGCGCCATCGGCTCGCCGTAGCCGCCGAAGCTCAGCGTCGCCCGCGCGGGGAGCTCCGCGCACTGCTCGACCACGCGGCGGAAGGTCGCGAGCGCCATCTCGCCGCCCGGCTCCTCGAAGGCGCGGCGCAGGCACATCGGGCAGTCGAGGTTGCAGGCCGTCGTGAGCTCGACGTAGGCCTTGCGCGGCTCGGCATCGCGTTCCGTCACGGCCTCCCGACGCACGGGAGGAAGCATTTCGATCAGCATGTTGCGCCCTCAGCGCCGCCCGCCGGCAGCCCCGTCATGCCGAGCCGCTCGAGGAACCAGTCCGTAACCCGACGCACCACCGACTGAGGCGGAAGTCGGCCATTGAAGCCTCCCGCGGGTTGCGAACCCGCGGGAGGTCAGGGACAGGGGCTGAAGCCGGCACTCCGCCCCTCCCCGCCATCGGAGGCGTGCGCCGGAGGCCCCCCTTCATTCGGCTGGGCGGTTGCCATTCCTCCAACGCCATTGTGTAGCATGGTCCCGGAATCGCCGACGCTTGTCAAGCAGAAGAACGACGCGGCCCCTCGGTTCGGGGCCTCGGCCTCCCCCCGCGCCGTGGGATCGGCGCAAGGCTTCCGCCACCAGGCTGGCGGGTCGCGGACGCCGCGCGAGGGCCTGCTCACCCCTTCACGGCGCCGAACGTGAGCCCCCGCACGATGTACCGCTGCGCCAGCAACGCCAGAATCACCGGAGGGGTGATGGCGATCAGCGACCGCACGGCCACGAACCAGAACTGCACGCCCCGCGTGTCGCCGGCCCCGGCAATGTGGACGGGGATGACCTTGGCGTGGAGCGAGCCGATCATCAGCCCCGCGAGGAACTCGTTCCAGGTGAAGGCGATGACGATGAGGACCGCCGCCGCCAGGCTCGGCGCGGCCAGCGGCAGGCAGATGCGCAGGAAGATCGTGCCGTGGCCCGCGCCGTCCACCATCGCCGCCTCCTCCAGTTCCACCGGCAGGTCGAGGAACGCCTGGCGCAGGATGACCACGGCGAGGGGCAGGTTGAACGTCACGTTGAGCAGCACCAGCCCCGTCCGCGTGTCGAGCAGCCCGAGCCAGTGGATGAGGAGGAACAGCGGCGCCGCCGTCGCCACGGGCGGCAGCACGCGCTGCGAGAGGAACCACAGCGTGAGGTCCTCGTTCGACGGCCATCGGAACCGGAACCGCGCGACCGCGTAGGCGGCCGGCGCACCGACCAGGACGACGATGGCCGCCGTGGACACCGCGATGATCAGGCTGTTGGCCAGCGCCCGCTGCATCTCGCCCGTCGCCAGCTCCGCCCGCCAGTTGTCGAGCGTCGGCTGGTACTGCACGAACGGCACGCCCAGCCCCGTGACCGTGAACGTCTGGCTCTGCTGCCGGAGGCTCAGGCTGATCGCCCAGTAGAAGGGCAGGAACACGGCGCCCGCCACCGCAAAGGCGAGCGCGGCGAGGAAGGCTCTCGAGAAGTGCCGCGAGCCACGGCGCGTCATTGGTACACCTGCCTCATCCGCCTGAAGAGCACGAGGATCATCCCGGTGACCAGGAGGAGCATGACGACCGAGACGCACGAGGCGTAGCCGAAGTTGAGGTTGCGCAGGCCCACGAAGTAGGCGTACAGGCTGAGCACCTGGGTGGAGGTGCCCGGCCCGCCGCCCGTGAGGGTGTAGGGGATGTCGAGCACCTTGAACGCCTCGGTGAGGCGCAGGAGCAGCACGAGGGTGACCGTGGGCATGAGGATCGGCAGCGTGATGCGGCGGAAGAGCGCCCAGCCGCTCCTCGTCTCGAGCCGCGCCGCCTCGTAGTAGTCCTCGGGAATCCCCTGGAGCGCCGCCAGGAAGATGAGGAAGCAGAACGGCGTCCACTGCCAGATGTCCACCAGCAGCACCGAGGCGAGCGCCCAGCGGGGGTTCGAGAGCCAGGGGATCCTCGTGCCCAGCAGACCGTTGGCCAGGCCCCCCTCCTCGTAGAAGATCGTGCGGAAGAGGAAACCGACGGCGATGGGCGTGGCGAAGAGCGGCGCGGTCAGGAGCGTCCGCAGCACGCCGCGCCCCGGCAGGGGGCGGTGGAACAGCAGGGCGAGCGCCATGCCCAGGACGAGCTGGGCCGTGACCCCGCAGGCCACGAAGACCAGCGTGACGCCGAGCGACTCCCAGGCCCGTCGGTCGTGGAGGAACGCGGCGTAGTTGGCGAGGCCGACGAACTGCTCGGGCTCGCCCACCTTGGCGCTGTAGAACGACAGCCGCACGCTGTAGAGGAGCGGGAACAGGGTGAAGCAGAGCACCCACGCGACGGCGGGGAGAATGAAGAGGAGCTGGATGTGCCGTTGGCGACGCACGGGGATGTCCAAGGAGGAGCAAGGGATAGGCGGATGGATAGATGGATGGAAGAGCGGATGGCCGTGGCTCTGTGGCAACCATCCACTCATCCACTCATCCATTCATCCAACCATCCACCTACTTCCTGTAGCCAATTGCTCTCTGGTACTGCTTGAGCTGCGCCGCGCGGCCGCGGCGCTCGGTGATCTTGGCCCACTCGGCCGCCGTGCGGTCGAGGGCCTCCTGGGGCTTGAGCGTGCCGACCATCGTGGCCGAGAGGTTCTGGTCGAGCGCCCGCCAGTACTCCTCGGCCCCGTTGATCCGCAGGTAGGGCATCATCGTCTTCGCGAAGAAGTTGGCGTGGTAGGCGTCGAGGTAGAACTTCAGGTCGCTCTCGTTCCAGCCCGCGTCGAGGTAGCCCTGGAGCGTGGCCGTGCCGTGCGGCGGCAGGAAGTGGATGCTCGCGCCGGGGTCCACCCCCGTCCAGCCGCGGTTGGCGTTCCACAGGCTCACCGGCTCGGTAGCCATGAGGGCGTAGAGGCTGTAGACGAGCTCGGGGTTCCTGGACTTCGCGGAGATGACGCCGTGCCAGGAGCCGCCCACGGTGTTGCCCACGACGTTGGGGGTGTCGAGCTTCACCCACTCGTTCCTGTTCATGTCGTAGACGTCGGTGGAGCCGGGCAGGATGGCCGCGCCGAGCTTGCCCTTGATCTTCGAGCGGGTCGCGTCCTGCACCAGCGCGCCCACGTCGCCCCACGAGAAGACGAAGATGCTCTTGCCGCGCAGGAACCAGTCCCAGGCCGTCCCCAGGTCCCAGGCCGATTGGGCGGCGGGGCCGCACTTCGACAGCTCGTAGAGCATCTCGAGCGCGCGCACGTGGCCGGGCTGGTTGATCAGCGGCTCCATCGTCTCGGGGTCGAACCAGTAGTTGTTCGTGCCGCGGGTGACCTTGTCGCCGCCGAGGACCACGAAGGGGGCCGAGAGCGACATGAAGTGGAACATGCCCTGCTCGTTCACGCGGAAGTGCATCACGATCCCCGTGTCGGGCTCGGGGTCGTTCGCGTCCCAGTTCTTCCCGTTGAAGAACTTCGCGATGGCGAGCACGTCCTGCCAGGTCCGGACGGGGAAGGGCATGTCCCGGCCTGTCTCGGCCTTGAACTTCTTGTGCCACTCGGGGTCGGAGAGGATGTCGTGGCGCCAGTAGAGCACCTGGCCGTCGCTGTCGTTGAGCGTGCCGTACCACTTGCCCTCCCAGGTGTAGAGGGTTTGGAGGGCGGGCGGCATCCAGGCGGGGTCCCACCGCGGGAAGCGCGGGTCGCGGATGTAGGCGTCCGTGGGCACGATGTAGCCGGGGGTGGCATACTCGCCCATGAACCAGGAGGCCTGCATGAAGCCGTCGAACTGCCCGCTGCCGAGGCGCAGGTCGGTGATGCTCTTGTTGAGCAGTTCGGCGATGGGCACCTCCACGATGTCGAGGCGGGCGCCCGTCAGCTCCTCCCAGGCGGGCCGCAGGCGGTAGAGCGGCCCGGAGATGCCGCCCTTGGGGCCGCTGTTGAGCACCAGGATGGCGATGCGTTGGCCCGCGAACGGCACCTTGCCCTTGCCGAACATCGCGCCGAGCTGGTCCTTCGTGAGGCGGATCGCCTCCTGGTCCTCGAAGGTGGTGAGGGTCACGCCCCCGTCGTCGTGCCAGGCGAGGAACCGGTAGTCGCCGCGCGCGGCGGCGGCCCCTCGGTCCTCCTCGCCGCCGCAGCCGGCGAGCAGCGCCGCCACGACCGCAAGACACCCGACCCCCGTTGGCCAGGAAAACCGCAGCATCGCGAGTCCTCCTTTCAGATGGATGATACCGATCTACCAGTTCCCGCCGCTCGCGTCAACGGCGAGTGCGGCGGATGGGGGTCAAGCTGGCCCTCCGCCAGCGGCGCGGGCCGCTGCGGCAAGCGGCCAGCAGGCTGCCCTCCTCCCGAAGGACTTCCGACGTCTCCACCACCCCTTTTCCATTCCCCGTGACACTTGCAAGTCGAGTGCCCATGGGATAATATAAGAAGGGTGGAGACCAGCGATTACGGGCCGCCCATAGGGGGGCGGCACGAGGCCGGCGGGAGAGAGGGGTTCGAACTTGCCGCACAGAGGCTTCAGGGCGCGCCGCACGGGCTTCACGCTCGTCGAGATGCTGGTGGTGATCGGGATCATCGTGATGCTGGCCGGGATCACGCTGCCGGCCATCTTCCGCTCGCAGGTGGCTGCTCGCGAGACCTACTGCAAGAACAACCTGAGCCAGATCGGCAAGGGGCTCTTCTCGTACATGGTGAACTGGGACCGCCGCTTCATCGCGAACCGGCCGCCGGCGCTGGTGACTTCGACCCGGCAGATCCCCGACCCCGTGTTCACGAGCTTCGACGATCTCAGCCCCCTGTGGGGGGTGCCCTCCGCCCGCTTCGAGCGGAAGGGCGGCACCTTCCGCTATGTGCCCGTGGTCACCGAGTCGTACGTGCAGGATGTGCGGGCCTTCAACTGCCCCACGACCCGCGACGTCGCGGGCAAGCTGAAGCAGAAGGAGGAGTGGTGGAAGGAACTCCGGTACAAGCGGGACGGCAAGGCGCTGACGTTCACGTGGAGCTCCGGCTACACATTCACCACGAGCACCCCGACGCCGCCCCCGCAGCTCAGCTATGAGTATGCGGGCGAGTTCAACCCCAGCATGCAGTACATCGGCATCAACAGCAACAAGGCGTGGCTGGTGCACGACGACGACTCGAACATCGAAAACACGCAGGCGATCCTGGTGAACAAGGACTATAAGGGACTGGAGCTGACGGCGAAGTCGAACCACGGCAAGCGGGGCGGCAACATGCTCTTCCTGGATGGCAGGGCGGAGTGGATCCCGAGCATTGACTGGGTCCAGCACGTCATCGAGGGGATCCGGGAGTGGGAGAAGGTGACCACGTGGAGCATGCCCAGCGGGTACTACGGCATCCCGTGAGCCGTGGGCGGACGTTCCTCTCCGACCAGTATTGCAGATGGCACCGGCGGCCCGCCCGCGCGATTTCCGATTTGATCGCCGGGCGAAGGCCTGTTAGAATCCTGGCTCATTTCGTGCCGGGCTTGTGAAGCATTTCATGTGAGGCTCCCGCGGCCGTCCGGCCGGCCGCGGCGCCGGGCGGAGCCACAGGCTCCAGGAGGCCACGGATGCTCTCGGACATCGAAATCGCCCAAGCGGCCAAGGTCAAGCCCATCGCGGAGATCGCCGAAAAGGCCGGCATTCCCCGCGACATGCTCGAGCTGCACGGCGACTTCAAGGCCAAGGTGAAGCTGGAGATCCTGGGCAGGCTCCAGGGCCGGCCGAACGGCAAGTACATTGACGTCACCGCCATCACCCCCACGCCGCTGGGCGAGGGCAAAACGGTCACCACGATCGGCGTCTCGCAGGGCCTCAACTACATCGGCAAGAAGGTCATCACGTGCATTCGCCAGCCCTCGCAGGGCCCCACCTTCGGCATCAAGGGCGGCGCCGCCGGCGGCGGCTACGCCCAGGTCATCCCGATGGAAGACTTCAACCTCCACCTCACCGGCGACATCCACGCCGTCGGCGCGGCCCACAACCTCCTCGCCGCCGCCATTGACGCCCGCATCCTGCACGAAGACACCCTGTCCGACAAAGCCCTCGCCAAGATGGGCCTCAAGCGGCTGGACATTGACCCCTACTCGATCATGTGGAACCGCGTGGTGGACGTTTCGGACCGCGCGCTCCGCAACATCATCGTGGGCCTCGGCGGCGAGGGGGACGGGCGGCCCCGCCAGACCGGCTTCGACATCACCGTGGCCAGCGAGGTCATGGCCTGCCTCGCCCTGTGCTCGGACCTCAAGGACCTGCGCAAGCGCCTCGGCCGCATCGTCATCGGCACCTCCAAGAAGGGCAAGCCCGTCACCGCCGAAGACCTCGGCGTCGCCGGCGCCATGACCGTGCTGATGATGGACGCCGTCAAGCCCACCCTCCTGCAAACCCTCGAGCACAGCCCCGTCTTCGTCCACGCCGGGCCCTTCGCCAACATCGCACACGGCAACTCGTCCATCATCGCCGACCGCATCGCCCTGCCGCTCGCCGACTACGTGGTCACCGAGAGCGGCTTCGCCGCCGACATGGGCATGGAGAAGTTCCTCAACATCAAGTGCCGCATCAGCGGCCTCACCCCGCACGTCGTCGTCATCGTCGCCACCGTCCGCGCCCTCAAGATGCACGGCGGCGGCCCCAAAGTCACCCCCGGCCGGCCCATCCCCGACGCCTATACCAAGGAGAACATCCCCCTCCTCAAGGCCGGCTGCGCCAACCTCGCCAAGCACATCGAGAACGCCAAGAAATTCGGCGTCAACGTCGTCGTCGCCGTCAACCGCTTCACCACCGACACCGAGCACGAGATCGAAACGGTGAAGGAGGCCGCCATGGCCGCCGGCGCCGAAGGCGCCTACAAGAGCGACGTGTGGGCCAAGGGCGGAGAGGGCGGCGCGCAGCTCGCCGAGGCCGTCGTCAAGGCGGCCGAGAAGCCCTCCAACTTCCGCTTCCTCTACCCCGACGACATGCCCATCGCCAAGAAGATCGAAACCATCGCCACCCAAATCTACGGCGCCAACGGCGTGGACTTCGCGCCCCTCGCCAAGCAGAAGATCGAGATGTTCACCCAGATGGGCCTCGGCAAACTCCCCATCTGCATGGCCAAGACCCACCTCTCGATCAGCCACGAGCCCACCTGGAAGGGCGTGCCGACCAACTTCACGCTCCCGGTCCGCGACATCCGCGCCTCGGTGGGCGCCGGCTTCCTCTACCCCCTGTGCGGCGAGATGCGCACCATGCCCGGCCTCCCCGCCACCCCCGCCTTCATGGCCATTGACATCACCGACGATGGCAAGGCCAAGGGCATCTTCTAGAACGACGCAACCTCAAGGCGGGGAGGGACTTCCTGCGCGAAGTCCCTCCCCGCTTCCTTTGAGCGGAGGCTCACACGGCTGGCTGCTGAACAGGGCGCCAAACGCCGCAGCGGCGGTCAGGGCGACCGCCGCTGCGCAAACGAACCGAGCCGTCTGCACCTGGTCATTCCGTGCCGCCCGGCTCCGGCTCCGCCACCACGAGCGAAATCTGCACCGTCCACCCCGTGAGCACAGGCGGAGCAGCCAACGGGCTCCACGGAATGTGGATGTTGAGGTGGCCCTTGGACTTGAAGTTCTTGGTCTTCTTGGGCTCGCCCTTGCCGTTCACCTTGCCCTTCGACTTGTCGGGCTTCGTGGTGAACTCCTCGGAGGCCACCTGGACCCCAAGCTCATCGAGCACAACGACCGCGTAGGTGGAGTCGTCCGCCAGGCCCGAAGCGTTCACGTTCACGATCACCTGAAGCTCGTCTGGGCAGTAGTTGAGGATCACCTTGGCGGTCCCCGCCGGATCCACCGCCACCTCCTGCTTGACTGCCTTGGCCGAAGCCGCCCCCGCACACACCACCATCACCGCAGCTATCGCCATGAGCCACACACACTTACGCAACATCACAGGCTCCTTTCCAGAGACGCGACTCCCCCTGACGGAGGAGACCCGACCCACGCCCCGCCTGAAACAGCTTGCGACGTCGCCTCTCGCGCGAAGCTCCCTTCACTCCCGCCGGAGGCCGACATCACTTGTATTATACCCCAACTTCCCCGTTCCGCAAGTTCCGCGCGGTTTAATCGGGTGTGGGCCGGAATCGTAGGTGGTTTCCGATGCGAGAATCCCCGGAACAGGGGAAGGCCCGCGGCAGAGGTAGCCGCGAGCGTCCCGCTTGCGGCTCTCTTCATC